>JADHKZ010000048.1 GCA_016780995.1 Thermoleophilia bacterium
AGGTGTGTTGTTGTGTTGGTATCTACCCCCTTTCTTTCTATGGATGAAGGCAGACTGCGGGCCGATTGGCTCCCCAAGTGGCTCCCCACCGCGCCCCTGCCCTCCCCTATCTCCCGTCCCTATGGGCTTTTCGCCGTCGCAACCCCTTCACTCGTAATGAAGGGGTCAGCGGTTCGAATCCGCTCGTCGGCTCTCACTCTCCCATTCTCATGCGGGTTCCCTTCGCCCCGTAGTAGTCAGCAGTGCCCCTGAGTGGTCACACAGTGGCGAGCGAGTGGCGGGCGAGCATGAAGTCAGGGCGCACAAGGACACCGCACCCCTGCACTACTGCCCATCGCCGATATCGACCGCCTGGGCGACAACCACAGGTGCATGGCGCTCAAGGGCGGGACGCCCGGCCACACGGGCGAGCCCATGCCGGATTCCTGGCCCATGGAGCCCGACCTCGAGGCGGTGGCCGCGCGCTGGGCCATCGACCCCGCCCGCGACCTGGTGAAGACCGCGAACTGACGTCGGTGCCGAAGGTGTAGGATTTCGGGTCTTCCCCTACCCCGGAGCCCACGATGCCCAGGGCGTCGATGAAGAAGCGCGCGATGACGGCGCTGGTGGTGGTACCCGCCGTGGCGGCGGGCACCCTGGCCGTGGGACTGTCGGTGGCGGCATCGCAGGGCGAGCTTGGCGGTGAGCCCGTCACCGGCCAGCCGCTCGTGGAGCCCCCGGTCCTGAAGTCACGGGGTGGACGCCTCGCCGTCACGTTCGATGCACGCACGTCGGTGGTGAGCATAGGAGGCCGCAAGGTGGGGACCTGGGCCTACAACTCCATGGCGCCCGGGCCCACGCTCGAGGTGTTCCGCGGTGACTACCTGCAGATCACCAACAGGAACAACCTGCCGGAGCAGCCCAGCAACCTCCACACCCATGGCCTCCACGTGTCCCCCGAGAAGCAGGGGGACAACGTGTTCGTCAACACGCCGAGCGGCGCGGCGTTCACAAACAAGTACAACATCCCGGACGACCACATCCCGGGCGAGTACTGGTACCACCCGCACCGCCACATGTTCACGAACCAGCAGGTGGGCGCGGGCATGGCCGGCATGATCTACGTGCGGGCCAACACCCCCGAGGAGCGCGAGCTCGACCGCTACCGCACGCGCCTCATGGTGTTCCAGCAGTTCCAGGTGGACAACGGCAAGGTGGTGGCGGCGGGCCAGAAGTCCACCGCGCCCACCTACACATACGTCAACGGGCAGCTCAAGCCGGTGGCATCGCTACGCCCCGGCGAGATCCAGCGCTGGCGGCTGGCCAACCTGCAGGCGGGGAGCTTCATCCGCATCCCGGTGCCCGAGGGGATGAAGGCCTGGCTCATCTCCACCGACGGCAACCCCACCAGTCGGCCCATCCCCCTGAGCAGCATGCTCATCCCGCCGGCAGGGCGCCGCACCATCCTCGTGCGCGCGCAGTCCGCGGGGGAACTCACGGTGCAGAACATCCCGTGGGGCTCGGGCTTCCAGGCCATCCCGCAGCAGGACCTCTTCACCGCGCGCGTGGCGGGCACGCCCGTGGTGGGCGCGAAGCTGCCGGCGCTGCCGGCCGTGATGCCCGACCTGCGCGGGGAGCCCGTGCATAATAGCCGCACAGTGCAGTTCTCAGTGGGCACCCCGGCGCCCGGGAGCACCGCGCCCAACTTCGTGATCAACGGGATGAACTACGACCAGTGGGGCAAGAAGAACCTCGCGTTGATGAAGCTGAACACGGTGGAGGAGTGGACCCTCACCAACACCACCGACGAGTACCACCCCTTCCACATCCACGTCCAGCCGTTCCAGGTGGTCTCGGTGAACGGGCAGCCGGTGAAGGGCGTGGAATACCGCGACACCGTGCCCATCCCGCCGATGGTGAATGGCGTGCCGGGCAAGGTGGTAATCCGCCAGAGGTACACCGACTTCACGGGCCGGTTCGTCTTCCACTGCCACATCCTCTTCCACGAGGACAACGGGATGATGGCCCCGGTGAGGGTGGTGCGCTAGCCCGCCGGGGCGTTCACAGCGGCCACCAGGCGGTCAAAGTCGGCGCGATGGCCGGAGGTGATGGTGCGCGCTCGGCGTGCTGCGGTCGTCACGGTTGCCTCCCGTGCTCGGGTACTTGGTCACCGCCGACCGTGACGTGACAAGTCGGGCCCCGCCGTGCTGGCGCTTCCCGCGATGGGCTTACGCTACGCGGAGCCTTGCACCCGGCGACTTTCCACCACTACCTTTCTGTCCCGCGCAGAACGACACAAGGACCCCCCATGCGCCTTCGCACCACCGCCATCCTCGCCATCGCCGCCGCAGCGGCGACCTCGATCATGCTCCTCGCAGGATGTGGAGGCAGCGCGTCTGAGGCCAGCTCGTCCACGGCGACTTCCACGGCCGCCATACGCCAGGCGGGGGCAGCGGAAGATCAACCGCGGTGCTTCCCCGACTGCCGGGGCCAGTCCTTCGCCGGCAAGGACCTCACAGGAGCGAACCTCGGCCGCAGAAACTTCCAGGGTGTGGACTTCACCGGGGCGAACGTCTCTCGCGCTAGATTCGCCGACGCGAACCTCAACGAGGCGAACTTCACCGGAGCGAACCTCACCGGAGCGAACTTCAGCGCCGGGAGGCTCCCTCGTGAATTCCCTGCGTCCCTCATCAACGCGAACTTCACCAACGCGAACCTCTCTGGCGCCAAGCTCACCGGAGCGAACCTCACCGGAGCGAACTTCACCGGAGCGAACCTCACCGGAGCGGACCTCGCAGGCGTGAAGCTCATCAACGCGAAGCTTGACCGGGCGAACCTCACCGACGCGAAACTCGCCGTGGCGGACCTCACCGGCGCGATACTCACCGGCGCGAACCTCACCGGCGCGTCGTGGTACGCGACTACCTGCCCCAACGGCTCGGTGACGCCGAGCGCATACACACGCACCGGCTGCTGACCTCCCCCGTGCAGGCGCTCGGGTGAGCCTGGGCACCTGCGCCGTTTGGGGTGTGGGCTTTCGCACCGCGGAGTTGCCCCGAGCGGTACCCCGGCGGTAGTTTCGAAGCACACCGCGACTCAGGAGACCCCCCATGCGCCCGAGAACCAGCGCCACCCTCGCCACCGCCGCCGCGGTGGCGTCAATGGTCCTCCTGGCGGGGTGCGGGGGCAGCCCGTCTGAGGCCACCACATCCACGGCGACCTCCACGGCTCCCATCCGTCAGGCGGCGGGTGGGGACGTCTCCTCCTACGCCGCGGCCATTATCTCGCTGCCGGGGTCCGCCTACAGCAGGGCCATCTACGAAATCGCCAACGATCACTGCATCAGGACCGGCTTCGAGGGGCAATACGGGACCGGCAACTCATACTCGTGCGGCTTGGCCGACAGCCTGAGGTGTTCCGTCACGGGGGCGGGCTGCGAGTCCCGGGGAGGACGGTTCGGCGGTTTCGGCCGAGGCCCCCGGTAGCACGGCGACCACCCCCACGGCGACGTCCACGACCGTCACACGCCAGGCAGCCTCGATGCCCCGGCCATAGAAACTTCGAGGGTGTGGACCTCACCAGAGCGAACCTCAGGGACGCGAACCTCACCAGAGCGGACCTCCGCGGCGCGATGCTCGGCGTCGCGGACCTCACCGGCGCGACCTTCTCCAACACCAGCTGCCCCAACGGCACGCTGACCAACACCGTCTGCTGACCGCGTTCCGGCGGGATCGGTCGCGATCAGCGCGGTTCCGGCGCGTTCCTGACTCTTTGGGATATACGGGAAATAGGGGTCGGGGTCAATGATCGCTCGGCACCAAAAAACCGACGGGCGAGGTTCCGCCGCAGCGGTGCAGTAGTGCACCAGCAGTGCAGCCCCAGTGCATTACTGATTCCCGCATGGGGCGAGGGGTCGAGGGTAGGAGTGCAGTAGAGCACCCTTTCCCTCCTCTCTCTCCTGCTCTCTATGGCCGCGCATAGTGGTGGCTGAGTGGTGGTCGGCCAGCAGCGCGGCCTCTCGATCCCACGTCCTGCCGAGGGATCGGCCTGCTGCACCGCTTCACTCGTAATGAAGGGGTCAGCGGTTCGAATCCGCTCGTCGGCTTGCCAACCTCTCCCGTAGGCATCCCATGAGGCGCACGGTGGCGTCTTGCCCCGCGCCCGGCATCCCCTCCACCCTCCGGGTTCCCCGCGAACCCAGCACTCGTTCCGACACCCGATTGGGCTGGTACTGTCGATTTGTGTCCCCCCGCCTCCTCTCGGCCGTCGTCATGGCTGCGATCGCCCTCGTGGTGGCCGGCAGTGCCAGCGCCGGCGGGGTGACCACGCCGCAGGAACCCCGATCGGGCACCTGGGACAGGGTCCACCCGTACGCGGTGGGCGGCGCCCAGCGCACCTGCACCCTCACGCGCGGAGCGACCTGCGTGGGGGCAAGGCTTGCGGGCAAGGTGAAGCACCATGGCGATCTGCGGAAGGCGAACCTCCGCCGGGCTGATCTGCGATTCGCCGACCTTCGTGGAGCCAACCTCGCGGGAGCTGACCTTCGCAGCGCCAGGCTGGCGGGCGCGGACCTTCGCGGGGCGAACCTGAAGGGCGCCCTTCTGCACCACGCGCCGAGGGGACGGACCAGGAAGTCGAATGGCGGGGTCAGGAACTTTCCTGCCGGGGCCAACCTTTCCGGTGCCAACTTGCAGGGTACGAGCCTCAGCAACGCGAACCTGCGCGGGGTGAAGCTGACGCACGCAAACCTTCAGCAAGCCAACCTCTCCGGCGCGGATATCTCGGGCGGCGATCTCCGCTATGCGGCCATGAGGAGCGCGGTCCTGGTCGGCGCAACGGCCATCGCGACACAGATGGACTGGGCCGACCTTCCGCTGGCAGATCTCTCGCGCGCCCGCCTGGTGGCGACCATGACCTACGCCAACCTGAACGCCGCGAACCTGACTGACGCAGACCTGAGCCCCGCTGAAGGGGACCCATACAAGTACGGCACGGACCTGACGGGTGCCAACCTAAATCGCGCGGTCCTCTTCCAGGCCAACCTGACCGATGCCAACCTGTATGACGCCGACTTGCGGTTGGCATGGCTGCTCAAGGCGAACCTGTCCGGGGCGAACACCCTCGCCGTGATATGGGGGAACACCATGTGCCCCAACGGAACTTCGACCGCTGCCAATCCCCGTGGTATCCACAGTGTCAACAGCTGCTAGCCACCGTCGGCGCCGTTCGGCCGCGGCTCTCGGCGTGGCCACCGTCCTTGTCGTCGCCGGGGCGGGAGCCGCGTCAAACGCTCCCACGCCTCCCCGTGCGTGGGACACGACCCACGCCTACGCGGTGGACGGCACGACGCGCACCTGCACCCTCACCCGTGGCGCGACATGCGTTGGCGCGAGGCTCCGCGGGCGCGTGGAGCACCACGGCGACCTGCGGGCCGCCAACCTGCGGCGCGCAGACCTGCGGTTCGCCGACCTTCGCGGAGCGAACCTGTCCGGGGCTGACCTGCGCGGGGCGAACCTCAGGTACGCCGACCTTCGCGGAGCGATCCTGAGGGGGGCCCGGTTGCAGCACGCGCCGAAGACGAAGGACAGGCGTGCACATGGCGCGGCGAGCGCGCCCCTGGGCCTTGCCGGCGCGAAACTCGCCGGGGCAAACCTCTCCGGGGCGCACCTGCAGCGCGCGAACCTGAGCAACGCGGATCTCTCCGGCGCGAACCTCCAGTCGGCGAATCTCGCGGGGGCCGTCCTGCGTAAGGCGAACCTGTCCACGGCGTCCCTGGCGGGGACCCAGATGTTCCAGGCCATCCTTCAGGCGGCCAACATGCAGCGCGTGATCGTGGCCCATGCGGATCTCGAGCAGGCAGACCTGTCCAACGCGGACATGACAAGCGCGCAGATCAGCTTCACGAACATGATCAACGCGAACTTCATGTACGCGAACCTGCACTCGGCATCATTCACCGACGTCAACCTCAACAGCGCCACGAAGTTGTACTTAGCGAACAAGAATGGGGCCCGGTTCACCGACACCATCTGCCCCGACGGCAAGATGGCGGTGGCCTACTTCTGCTCGGGGTTTTGGGTTCCCCCGTCAGGGGGTCCTGGCATCCCCGTGTAGGCAGGACGGACGGTGGTGCGCGTCCGCCACCACCGCCTGGTGGCCGCTGTGAACGCCCCGGCGGGCTAGCGCACCACCCTCACCGGGGCCATCATCCCGTGATCCTCGTGGAAGAGGATGCGGCAGTGGATCACGAACCTGCCGGTGAAGTCGGTGTAGCGCTGGCGGATGACCACCCTTCCGGGCAGCCCGTCCACCATGGGCGGGATGGGCACTGTGTCGCGGTACCTGACACCGCGGACCGGCTGGCCGTCGACGGACATACCTGGAAGGGCTGCACGTGGATGTGGAACGGGTGGTAGTCGTCGGTGGTGTTGGTGAGTGTCCACTCCTCTACGGTGCCCAGCCTCATCGACGCGAGGTTCGCCGTGCCCCACTGCTCGTACCGGCGGCCGTTACCCTCTTGCCACCGCACCGTCCCCCACCAAGGACTCCCCATGCGCCTTCGCACCACCGCAATCCTCGCCGCCGCGGCCGCGGCGGCCACGTCAATCGCCCTGCTCGCAGGATGCGGAGGCAGCGCGTCTGAGACCACCACGTCCACGGCGACGTCCACGACGGTCGTACGCCAGGCGGCGTGGGGGGACCGGCCGAGCTGCTATCCGAACTGCCAGGACGCGGACCTCTCCGGCGCGGACCTCACCAAGGTGAACCTCATCCGCGCGCAACTCGCGCTCGCGAACCTCTCCGGCGCGAACCTCACCGGCGCGAACCTCTACGGCGCGAACCTCTACGGCGCGAACCTCACCGGCGCGAACCTCACCGGCGCGAGACTCTTCGACGCGGACCTCACCGGCGCGAACCTCACCGGCGTCATCTGGAGCAACACCATCTGCCCCAACAACAAGCGAACCAACACCGGCTGCGATTGGTTGGCTTCCAGACAACCTAAAAGCAATCCGAACCTTCGCCCCACCCCCCGCTAGGCGTATGCACATCCTCCTCCCAGTCGCGCTGCTGACGCGTGGGCGGAGGAGGTGCGCGAGCGCCTGCGCGAGCGCGAGGAAGAGCTGGCGGCGTTCCGCGGCGCAGGCCGAGTCCCCCGAGTCCCCCGGTAGCAATCAAGCACCACGCCGGCTGAGGTTTTTTGGGGATACGGCGGTGCCGACCCCGACCCCTATTTCCTGTCTATCTCAAAGAACCAGGAACGCGCCGGAACCGCGCTGATCGCGACCGATCCCGCCGGAACGCGGTCAGCAATGTTTGTCGGTCACCGTGCCGTTGGGGCAGGTGGTGCCCCGAAAGATCGTGCCGTAGAGGAGCGCGCTGGTGAGGTTCGCGCCGGTGAAGTTCGCGCCCTCACAGTTCGGCGCACATGCCGGTATCTGGCTGACCCGCTTCGCCGTCTTCCCGTGCACCGGAGCGGCGTAGTGGAACTTCGCCCCCTTCAGGTTCGCCCCCCGGAGATCCGCGTACTTCAGGTTCGCGCTGCGAAGGTCAGCCCCCCGGAGGTTGGCCCCGCGAAGGTCAGCGAACCGAAGGTCTGCCCGGCGTAGATTGGCGTTGCGCAGATCACCGTGGTGCTTCACCTTGCCGCGAAGCTTTGCTCCCACGCACGTCGCCCCGCGGGTGAGCGTGCAGGTGCGCCTCGTGCCGTTCACCCCGTAAGTGTGGGTCTTATCCCAAGTGCCGGTGGCGGAGTCGAAGACCTCCCCGTTCTGCCTGCTGCCGACGTACCCGGTCGCGCTCCCCGCCACCCCGAGGGCGACGGCGGCGATGGCGAGGATGGCGGTGGTGCGAAGGCGCATGGGGGATCCCTCTTTGGGGGTGCCTTATTCGCATGGCATTACACCCCGGCGAGGGATGTGGGAACCGTACAAACCACGAGCGGGCCACCCCTCGTGCGGGTGGGTGCCTCCCCCCCTCAAAATCGCCGGCGGCCACGTCCGGGAACGGGCCGAATCCGGCACGGTGACCGTCAGGTGACCGTCAGGGGTACAGGACCTCCTCGATTTGCAGGACGTACCGCTCCACTCGTAATGAAGGGGTCAGCGGTTCGAATCCGCTCGTCGGCTCTCCCCGTCACGCCGCGTCCACCATGCGGGTAGCTCCAGGGGTCCCACGGTGCCTGCGAAGCATCCTCACGAGCACCACCCCGAGCGCCAGCAAAGAACGCAAACCCGGACCGGAGTGCCGAGCCCACCGCGACGGCTCGCATGCGCCGCTTCTTGCGCCACTGAGTTTTGCATGGCAAACTTCTTTCCATGCAGCCGCCAAAACAAGGGCGGTCGGGCGATCCCGGGCGCGCCATGGAGGACTACGCCAAGGCGATCTTCGGCCTCGGCCGTGATTCCGGGAATGGACAGGCATCCGTCGGAGATCTCGCCTCGCGGCTTGGCGTCACGCCCGGATCGGCCAGCGCGATGGTCAAGCGCCTGGTCGCCCAGGGCCTGGTGGTTCACCAGCGGTACCGCGGCGTGTCCCTCACGCCCGACGGGGAGGCTCTGGCCCTTGCGGTCATCAGGCGTCACCGGCTGATCGAGACGTTCCTCGCCGAGGAGCTCGGGATGCCGTGGGACCAGGTGCACCACGAAGCCGACGTCATCGAGCATGTGCTCTCCGACACAGTCGTGGATCTCATCGCGGCAAAGCTTGGCGACCCCACGCACGATCCCCACGGCGACCCCATCCCGGCGCGCGACCTGACGATGGACGAGCCGCGCACCACCACCCTGTGGGACGCGCCGGACGGCGCCAGCATGCTGTTCGCAAGCGTGTCGGACAGCGATCCCACCATGCTGCGCCACCTGGGCGAGCACGGCATCCGGCCGGGCACGCGCATCCGTGTGGTGAAACACGAGCCGTTTGACGGGCCGGTGCGCATCCGGGTTGGCCGTAGTGCGCACTCGATCGGGCCTTCGCTCGCCCGTTCAATGCGGCTCTGCGACGATGGTGATGCCGCCGAATGAGAGGCCGTTGCGCATTCGCGGTGGCCGCCATCGTCATGTTCGTAGCGGTCGGCGGGCTGGCCATCGGATGCGGGCAGTCCGCCCGCGCGCCGATCGGGGAGCGACCGGTGGAGGTTGTGGCCACCACCAACTTCCTGGCCGACATGGCACGCGAGATCGGCGGCCCGCGCACCCGCGTCTCGTCGCTCATGGGCCCCGGGGTCGACCCCCACTCCTACAAGGCGTCCGCCTCCGATGTGAAGACACTGCGCGACGCCGATCTGCTTCTGAACGTGGGACTCCAGCTCGAGGGTCGCATGGGCGACTGGTTCGAGGAGATGTCGCGCCGGACGATGGTCGTGTCGGTCACCAGTGACATCCCGCGCGGGGATCTCCTTGCGTCACCCGACTACGAGGACCAGTACGACCCCCACGTGTGGTTCGACGTCCCCATGTGGTCGTCCGCAGTCGGGACGATCGAACGGGCGCTGACCCGGGCGGACCCGGCCGGCGCACGGGAGTACGCGGCGCGGGCCGACGAGTACCGCCGACGCCTCCGTGCCCTCGACCGGGAAGCGCGCAGCACGCTTGCCGCCATACCCCCCCGCCAACGCATCCTGGTGACCTCGCATGATGCGTTCGCCTACCTCGGCCGTCGCTACGGGCTGCGCGTGGAGGGCATCCAGGGCATCTCCACCGTGGCCGAGGCAACGACGGGCGACATCGAGCGGGTCGCGGACGCGGTTGCCGCGAACGACCTGCCATCTGTGTTCATCGAGTCGAGCGTGTCGCCCCAGACCATGCGCGCGGTCGCGGAGGCTGCCGGCCGCAAGGGTCATGACGTGAAGATCGGCCCGGAACTGTTCGCCGATTCCGCCGGCGGAGCGTCGAGCCCAGAGGGCACGTATATCGGCATGGTGCGCGCGAACATCCGGCGCATCGCGGCGGGGCTGTCACAGTGACCGCCACCCGAGGCCCCGATGCGCTGAACATCAGCGGACTCACCGTCTCGTACGCCGGTCCCCCCGTCGTCTGGGACGTCACGGCCCGCTTCCCCCAGGGGCTGATGTCGGCGATCGTCGGGCCGAATGGATCCGGCAAGTCGACGCTGCTGCGGGCGGCGATGGGAATCCAGCCCGTCGATACCGGCCGCGTGGAGGTGTTGGGCATGCCCCCTGCACGCGCGCGACAGCAGGTGGCATACGTTCCCCAGCGGGACGAGGTGGACTGGGACTTCCCCATCACCGTGCGCGAGGCGGTCGAAATGGGCCGGTACCCGGCCCGTGGGTGGTTTCGGCGACTCACACCCGCCGACCGCGCCGCCGCCCGTGTTGCCATGGAGCGTCTGGGGCTTGCTCCCTACGCATCGCGCCAGGTGGGCGAGCTCTCCGGCGGGCAGCGCCAGCGCGTTTTCCTGGCGCGTGCCCTGTGCCAGGAGCCCCGTCTGCTCGTGCTCGACGAGCCTTTCGCCGGGATCGACGCGCGCACCGAGCGGGACCTTCTTCAACTGCTGTCGGAACTGGTTCGCACGACCGGGGCATCTGTGGTGGCGGTGCACCACGACCTCGCCACCTTGCGGGCCGCATTCGACTGGGCTCTCCTCGTGAACGTGCGCGGAATCGCATGTGGGCCGGTGGCTGATGCGCTGTCACCGGCGAATGTCGCGCGCGCGTACGGGTCGGACTCCGTCCTCGAGCCCGCGCCATGAACTGGTTGTACGACCTGCTGCCCCTCCCGGGAACCACCGTTCTCGTGGCGCTCGGTGCGCTTGCACTGGGAATCACGGCGGGCGTGGTGGGGTCGCTCGCGGTGCTTCAGCAGCGCAGCCTCGTCGGAGATGCCATCGCGCACGCCGCCCTTCCCGGGATCGCCGTGGCCTTCATCGTCTCGGGCGCGCGCGACTCCGCGACGCTCACCATCGGGGCCGTCATCGCGGCAGCGGTGGCCGCAGCCCTCATCCTGCGCCTTCAGCGCACCCCGCGCCTGCGCGCCGATGCCGCGATCGGCGTTGTGCTCGCCGGCGCATTCTCCGTGGGCGTGGTCCTGCTCACGTGGATCACCGGATCGGGACGTGGCGACCAGGCCGGGCTGGAGTCGTATCTCTTCGGCCAGGCCTCGGGGATCGTTGAGTCAGACGTGACCCTGTCGTTCACCCTCATGGCGATCGCGCTGATCGCCGTGATCGTGCTCACGCGCATCCTGCGCGCGGTCACCTTCGATCGCACATTCAGTGCTGCCGCCGGCCTGCCAGTGAGGTTCGCCGAGGCGGCATCGGCGGCCCTGCTGGTGATCGCCGTGGTGGTCGGCCTGCGAATGGTTGGCGCAATCCTGATGGTGGTGATGCTGATCGCCCCCGCCGTTGCCGCCCGTCAGTTCGTGACGCGCCTCTCGCCAATGCTCGCGCTCTCGGGCCTCATCGGTGCGGTGGTGGGTGTGTCCGGCGCGCTCGCATCATCTGCGGCAGGGGTCCCCACGGGTCCGGTCATCGCCCTCATCGGCACGGCCACGGCCGTGCTCGCGGTGCTGCTTGCCCCCCATCGCGGCGTGGCGTGGACGGCGCGCCATCGCATGAGGGCACGCTCCCGCCTGCGCAGGACGGAGCTCCTGCTGGCGCTCGATCATGCGCAACCCGCTGCCCCACGCATGCCCGACGCGGTCGCGGGGGACATGGGGCGCAGCGTGCGATGGGTTCGCCGTGGCCTTGGCTCCCTGCAGAGGGCAGGCCTCGCCGTGGTCGCGAACGATGCGGTCACGCTCACCGAGGCAGGGCGGCGCGAAGCCCAGCGGGCACGCGAGGCCGTCCTCGCATGGTCGGCCTGGATCGAGCATGGCTGGCGCCTCGGCCTTCCCGACGCGCGCGAGCCGAACCCTCTCGACCTCGCCGGATCACTGGGCGATGAGATGGCCGCGCGACTCGCCCGCATGGCCCGGGAGGATCCTGCGCATGCCGCTGTTCGGTGACGCCGGCACGATCATGATCACCGGTGGCCTTGTCGCGTCGGCATGCGCGCTCCTGGGCGTCATGCTCGTGCTCCGAGGACTCAGCCTCATGGGGGACGCGGTCAGTCACTCGGTGCTTCCGGGCATCATCGCGGTCTTCCTGGTCGCTCAGACCCGCGCACCCGTATGGGTCATCGTCGGGGCAGCAACGTTCGCTGTTGTCTGCGTCCTCTCGATCGAGTGGTTGACGTCCACCGGGCTCGTTCGGTCGGATGCGGCCATTGGGCTCGTCTTCCCCGCCCTGTTCGCTCTCGGGGTGCTCGGCGTGCACCGGTTCACGGCCGACCTGCACATCGACCTCGACTCCACGATCTACGGTGAGATCGCATTCCTCCCCTTCCGGGTGATGGAGATTGCAGGCGTGGAGGTGGCACGTGGCATGGTGGTCGCGGCGGTCGTCCTTCTGCTGGATATCGCCTTCGTGGCCATCTTCTGGAAGGAGTTGAAGATCACCACCTTCGACCCGGGCTTTGCGGCAGTCACGGGGTTCGCCCCCCGGTGGGTGGGTCGCATCCTCCTCGTGCTCGTCAGCATCACGGCGGTAGTGGCATTCGAGTCGGTGGGTGCGATCCTTGTCATCGCACTGCTCATCGTCCCCGCAGCGGCTGCGCGGTTGCTCACGCGGCGACTGCTCACGATGGTGCTCATTGCGGTCGGGATTGGCTGGGTCGCAGCCATCGTGGGCTACCAGGCGGCGGTCGCCGTCGACGCATCGATTGCAGGCATGATGGGCGTCGTCGCCCTCACTGCGTTTGCCGGCGCGCTCGCGGTGGCTGGAGCCCGGCGAGTGCGTTCGCACCGGCAGGTGACCGTCGCTGCCGCGACCGCGATACGGCAGCCCGGCGAGACTGCTCCACGAGGCGACACGCACCGCCGGTGAATTTGGCGGTGCGCCGGCCGGTGCTCCGGGAACTACGCGGCGCTTCGGACCAGATCGCGGCCGGGGTCGATACCCCATCGGGCGGCGATCTCGTCGAGATCGGGCGCCATGGGCCACGAGTCGGGCATGGGCTCACCCACGTGCCCGGGCGTTCCGCCCTTCAGGACCATGCACCCGTGATTGTCTCCGAGGCGGTCAATCTCGGCGATGTCCGCCGGCGTGAGCACGATCTCCGTGGGCGTGGTGGCGAGCTCGCGTCGCTGATCCTCAACCGTCTTGTGCCCCTCCCCCGCCTCCTGGATGAAGGTCGGCACGACGGAGTGCACCCCCTGCTGCGCGAGAGTCCACTGCGCGGACAACTGAAGCGGGGTGAGTCCGTGCCGCTCGGCGATGGGGTTGATCAACGAAAGCTTCTCGCGGCCGGAGG
>JADHKZ010000049.1 GCA_016780995.1 Thermoleophilia bacterium
TGATCGTCGGCATCGAGAGCAGCGGCATCCACAGCAACGGCTACTCGCTGGTGCGCAAGCTGGTGGACGATGGCGCGGTGGCGCCCCATCCCATGCTGCTGGCGCCCACGCGCCTGTACCCCGCCGACATCAAGGCCCTTCAGGCATCCGGCGTGGAGTTGCATGCCGCCGCGCACATCACCGGTGGCGGCCTGCCTGAGAACCTGCCGCGCGCGTTTCCCCAGGGGCTGCAGCCGGTGCTGAAACGCGACTCCTGGCCGCAGGCCCCGGCCATCGCGCATCTGCTGGCATCCGGCGCAGTGGACCAGGACTCCGCCTGGGACACCTTCAACATGGGGCTCGGCATGTGCCTCGTGCTGCCGCCTGCCGCGGCGGAGCGGGCCATGGCGATGGTGGACGGAAGCCACCTGGTGGGGCGCGTGCAGCCCGGCCCGCCCGAACTGGCTTGGGAGGCCTGATGTACCGGATCGCGGTGATGGTGTCGGGCAATGGGTCCAACCTGCAGACGCTCATCGACCACGTGCACGCCAACCCCAAGGTGGATGCCCAGATCGTGATGGTCATCTGCTCCAAGGAGGGCGCCAAGGCCGTGGAGCGCGCGCAGGCCGCGGGCATCCGCACCGAGGTGGTCACGCTCGAGAGCCGCGGCGGCGACCGCGAGCGCCGCGATGGCGAGGTGGTGCGCCTGCTCCGGCTGGTGGCCCCCGACCTTGTGGTGATGGCCGGCTGGATGAGCATCGTCACGCCCGTGCTGCTTGACGCCTTCCCCGACAAGGTCATCAACCTGCACCCGTCCCTGCTGCCGGCGTTCCCGGGCATGGACTCCATCGCCCAGGCAATGGACTGGGGCGCCAAGGTCACCGGCGTCACCGTGCACATCGCCGAGGAGGCCGTGGATGGGGGGCCGCCCATCCTGCAGGAGCCCGTGCCCATCCTGCCGGGCGACACCCTCGAGGTGCTGGAGGAGCGCGTGCACGGGGTGGAGCACCGCCTGCTGGTGCGGTGCGTCACGCTGTACGCCCAGGGGAAGGTGCGCAGGGATCCGGCGCGGCTTCGCCGCATGATCGTCGACGATGGAGGTTCGTGAGGTGGCATCACGCCGTGCGCTTTTGTCGGTGTCGGACAAGACCGGGCTGGTGGAGCTGGCCCAGGGGCTGGCGGCCGGGGGGGTGCAGCTCATCAGCACCGGCGGCACGGCCAAGGCGCTTCGCGACGCCGGCCTGGAGGTCACCGACGTGAGCCAGGTCACGGGGCACCCCGAGATCATGGGCGGCCGCGTGAAGACCCTGCACCCCAAGGTGCACGGGGGCATCCTGGCCCGCAAGGACCACCCGGGCGATGCCGAGGACATGGCCGCAGGCGGCATCGAGGCCATCGACATGGTGGTGGTCAACCTCTACCCCTTCGAGGAGGCCGCGGCCAAGGACGGCCTGGGCCGCGCCGACGTGGTGGAGGAGATCGACATCGGGGGCCCGGCCATGGTGCGGGCATCGGCCAAGAACCATGACCGCGTGGCAATCGTGACCGACCCCTCGCAGTACGAGGGCGTGCTGGCCGAGGTGGCGGGCGGCGGCTGGGTGAGCGATGCCACCCGGCGCGCGCTGGCGGCCGCAGCCTTCCGCAAGACCGCCGCCTACGACACCGCCATCGCGGCGTGGATGGCATCGCAGGGCGACGCCGACGAGGACTTCCCCGAGCGCTTCACCGTGGGCTTCCGCAAGGAACTGGAGTGCAGCTACGGCGAGAACCCGCACCAGCGGGGCGCCTACTACCGCCAGATCGGCGCGCCCCAGCACCTGCTGGGCGGCGTGGCCGTGCGGCACGGCAAGCCGCTCAGCTACAACAACCTGCTCGACGTGGACGCCGCCCGCGGCCTGGCCGCGGAGTTCGACGACCCCGCCGTGGTGATCATCAAGCACAACAACCCGTGCGGCGTGGCCCTCGGCGACGACCTGGCAAGTGCCTACCTGCGCGCCAAGGCCTGCGACCCGGTGTCGGCATTCGGCGGCGTGTACGCCGTGAACCGCACGGTCGACCTGGCGCTGGCCGAGCACCTGGCCGAGATGTTCGTGGAGGTGCTGTGGGCACCGGGCTACGACGACGACGCCTTCGAGGTACTCACCCGAAAGCCCAACGTGCGCCTGCTCGACACCGGCGGCGAGTTGGTGCGTGCCGGCAACCCGGGCGAGCCTGTGTACCGCCGGGTGCTGGGTGGCGTGCTGGTGCAGGACGCCGACGACGTGCGCGAGGCGCGCGACACCATGCAGTCGGTCACCACGCGCGCGCCCACCGAGCAGGAATGGGCCGACCTGGTGTTCGCGTGGAAGGTGGCCAAGCACGTGAAGAGCAACGCCATCGTGTTCGCCAGGGATGGCGCCACGGTGGGCATCGGCGCCGGCCAGATGAGCCGGGTCGACTCCGTGCGCATCGCCACGTCCAAGGCGGCTGACTACGACCTGCCCATCCAGGGCAGCGCCATGGCCAGCGACGCCTTCTTCCCCTTCCCCGACGCCCCGGTAATGGCCATCGAGGGCGGCGCCACGGCCATCGCCCACCCCGGTGGGTCCATCCGGGACGACGAGGTCATCGAGGCCGTCAACGCCCTGGGCGCCGCCATGGTCACCACGGGGCACCGGCACTTCCGCCACTGACCTGGGCGGTGGTCATCGGGGCCCTGGCCCTGGCGTGCTGGGCGGGCGTGCTTGCGCACCCCGCCCGGCCGTGGGACCTCGGGCCCCTCGATGGCGACGAACCCCCTGCCGCAGATCCCCCGGGCGGTACGTGGCCACGGGTGGGGGTGGTGATCCCCGCCCGCAACGAGGCCGATGCCATCGGCCCCACCCTTGCGGCCCTGGATCGCCAGGACTACCCCGGCGAGTGGCGCGTGGTGGTGGTGGACGAGAGGTCGTCCGACATCACGGGTGACGTGGCGCGCGAGATGGCCCGGGTGGCATCCAGGCCCGTGCAGGTGGTGACCGGGGCGCCGCTGCCTGATGGCTGGGCGGGCAAGGTGTGGGGCATGGAGCAGGGAGTGCGGGCGCTTGAGGAGGGCGGGGATGCGCCCGAGTGGGTGCTGTTCACCGACGCCGACATCCACCACTCACCCGACTCCCTGCGCATGCTGGTGGCGCAGGCCGTGGCGGGGGGCGTGGGACTGGAGAGCCGCATGGCCCACCTGCGGTGCCGCTCCGGCGCCGAGAAGCTGCTCATCCCTCCCTTCGTGCTGTTCTTCTTCCTGCTCTACCCGCCCCGGTGGGCCAACCAGCCGGGGTCGCGCATCGCGTCCGCCGCGGGGGGCTGCAACCTGGTGCGCCACCGCGCGCTGCGCGAGGCGGGCGGGTTCGACGCCATCAAGGGCGCGCTCATCGACGACCTGGCGGTGGCGCGGCTGGTCAAGTTCCACGCGGGGCTTCCCACCCGGCTGGCGCTGAGCCGCGACAGGGTGGTGAGCACGCGGCCCTATGACGACCTGGCGTCGGTGTGGACCATGGTGCGCCGCAGCGCGTTCACGCAGCTGCGCAGGTCATGGCTGCTGCTCATCGCGGTGCTGGCGGTGCTGCTGCTGATGTTCGCGGGGCCGCTGGTGGCCATCGCCGCAGGCATCACCGGCCTCGCGCTCGGAGCCGGCGCCACGGCCGCATGGACGCTGGGGCTGGGCCTGGCGGCGTGGGCGGCCATGGCCGCGGCCGCGGGCCCGGTCACACGGCAGTTCGGGCTGGCCTGGCCCTGGCGCCTGGCGCTGCCCGCCAGCGGCCTGCTGTACGGCGCCATGACCCTCGACTCGGCGCTGCGCGGCCCGCGCGGCGGCGGGTGGCGGTAGCGATAGCCTTACCCCCGTGCGACCGGTTCCTCTCACGCGCGCGTCCATCGCCGATCTTCCCTCCTGCTGCGCCGACTGCATGTTCTGGCAGACGCTGCGCGGCACGGCCGACGAGGCCGCGCGCGACCAGTGGGCGCATCGCACCGAGCGCTCCTTCGGTCCCTGGGGCCGCATGCTCAGCGACGGCGACGCCGTGGTGGGGGTGCTGCAGTACGGACCGTCCGCGGCATTCCCCCGGGCGCAGGTGCTTCCGGCGGGCCCGCCCGCACGCGACGCCGCGCTCATCACGTGTGCGTACGTCACCGGACCCGATGCGGTCGGAGCCGTCGAGCGCCTGGTGCTGGAGGCCCTGGCCGACATCAAGGGCCGGGGCATGCAGGCCATCGAGGCCTTCGCCATGCGGTACCCCGACCAGGTGCCCGCCGCCGAGCGCGCCACGCTCAACCACACGCTGTTCGACATGGAGATGCTGGAGGGCCTGGGCTTCCGGCCCGTGCGCGCGCACGGCCAGGTGAGCCTCATGCGCATCGAGCTGGGCGGGCTGGTGCCGGGCATGGCCGCACGCGCACGCGCAGTGATCGGCGACCTCAGCCCCCTGCCGGGCGGCACGCCCCTGCCGGCGTGATGCGCCGGGCCCTGGCCCTGGCGGCGGCCATGCTTGCCGCCCTGGCCCTGGCGGGCGGGGCCCTGGCCGACCCGGCCGCCGAGGCCCTGGAGCAGGGGTCCGCCTACGTGAGCCCGCTGGTGGCGGGCGCCGATGCCCCCAATGCCCAGGCCCGGCTGCAGGAAGTGGCCGACGAGCTCGCGCGAGGCGGACGCCCCGTGCGCATCGTGGTGGTGACCGGCCCCACCGGCGCGCCGTCGATGAAGGCCTACGCCACGCGCCTGCGCCGCGACCTGGGCTTCGAGGGCCTGGTGGTGGCCGTGGCACCCAACCGGGCCATCGGCGTGGCCGGGCCGCGCAGCCCGGGGGCGATGACCCGCGATCTGCGCGCCGCGCAGGTGGGCGCCATCACCGACCCCATCCGCCGCGCCGACGTGGCCGCGCGCGCGGCCGCAGGCCCGCTGCTGCAGCCCGAGGCCACCAGCACCACGCGCACACTGCTGGCGCTGTTCGGCATCACGCTGATCGGCGGCGTGTGGGCGGCGGGCTTCGGCATCCGCCGCAACCGCCGGGTGCGCCGCATGGGCATGGACGAGCGCACGGCCGCCGCGCGCGTGCGACTGGACGCCGTCGGCGCGCGCCTTGACCGCCTGGCCGTGCTACCCGGCCACCACACCCGAGCCGACGACCGGCTGGATGCCGCCATCCGCGTGGCACGCCGCGCGCAGGCCGAGCTCGACCGTGCCCGGTCGGTGGAGGAGGTGCCCGCGGCCGAGGAACTGGTCGACGAAGCCCTGGGCCTGATGCGCGAGGCCGAGATGGCCGCCGACCTGCCTGCGGCCGAGGACCCCTTCGAGGGCCTGTGCCGATGCGACCCCGCCCACGGCCCCGCCGTCACCGAGGCCCCCATGCGCCCTGACGGCCTGGTGCGCCCCTCATGCCGCTCCTGCCGGGAGAAGGCGGACGAGGGCAGCCCGCAGATGCGCCGCATGGTGCCGGGCCCCGCGGGGCCCATCCCCTTCGACTCCTAGAGCCAGCCCTTCGTCACCAGGCTCTCGGCGATCTGCACGGCGTTGCTGGCCGCACCCTTGCGCAGGTTGTCGGCCACGATCCACATGGCCAGGCCGTTGGGGTGCGATGCGTCCTTGCGGATGCGGCCGATGAACACCTCATCACGGCCCTCGGCGTCGCGGGCAAGCGGGTAGGTGTTGCTGGCGGGCTCATCCAGCACCACGGCGCCCGGCGCCAGCATCAGCAGCTCGCGCGCGGCCTGGGCCGTGATGGGCTCGGTGGTCTCGATGTGCACGGCCTCCGAGTGCGAGCGGATCACCGGCACGCGCACGCAGGTGGCCGACACCCGGAGATCCGGCAGGTGCAGCATCTTCCGCGTCTCGTTGCCCACCTTCACCTCCTCGCCTGTGTAACCGCTCTCCTCGAACACGTCGATGTGCGGCAGTGCGTTGAAGGCGATGGGGTGCGGATAGACCGACGGCGCGGGCTCGTCGCCCGCCAGGTTGCCGGCGGTCTGGGTGCGCAGCTCCTCGATGGCCGCCGCGCCCGTGCCGCTCACCGACTGGTACGACGACACGATCACGCGCTCCAGGCCCACGGCGTCGGCGATGGGCTTGAGCGCCACCACCAGCGGCGCAGCCACGCAGTTGGGGTTGGCGATGATGCCCTCATGCCCCTCCAGGTCGGCCCCGTTGACCTCGGGCACCACCAGCGGCACCGCCGGGTCCATGCGGAACGCGGATGAGTTGTCGATCACCACCGCGCCGGCCTCCACGGCCGCGGGCGCGAAGTCGCGGGAGCGCTGGCCGCCGGCCGAGAACAGGGCGATCTGGATGCCCTCGAACGACTGCTCGGTGAGCTCCTGCACCTCGAAGGGCTTGCCCAGGTACTCCACGATGGTGCCCGCGCTGCGCGCGGACGCCAGCGGGCGCAGCTCGGTAACCGGGAAGCCCCGCTCCTCCAGCACCCGGATCATCGTGGAGCCGACGGCGCCCGTGGCGCCGACGACGGCCACGTTAAACACCGCGGCGCTCCGCCTCGCTGGCCAGGTCGAAGGCCTCATGCAGGGCGCGCACGGCGCGCTCCACCTCGCTGCGCCCGATCACCACCGTGATGCGGATGGTGCTGGTGTCGATCATCTGGATGTTGATGCCCTCGCTGGCCAGCACCCGGAACATGGTGGCCGCGATGCCGGGGTTGGACCGCATGCCCTCGCCCACCAGCGACACCTTGCCGATCTGGTCGTCCGAGATGGTCTCGCGGTGCGGCAGGCGGTCGCCCATGGAGCTGATGACGTCCAGTGCCCTGGGCAGGTCGGGAAGCGGCACGGTGAACGACAGGTCGGCCCGGCCGTCCACCCCCACGTTCTGGATGATGGTGTCCACGTTGATGAGCGCGTCGGCCAGGGCCGTGAACACGGTGGCGGCCACGCCGGGCTGGTCCTCCACCCCGAGCAGCGAGATCTTGGCCTCGTCGCTCTTGTGGGCGATTCCGGACACGAATGCCCTCTCCATCATGGGAGTCTCCTTGGTGATCCAGGTTCCGTCTTCCGGGGCGAATGACGATCGCACGTGCAGCGGCACGTCGTGCAGGCGCGCCACCTCCACCGACCTCAGCGCCAGCACCTTCGACCCCGAGGCGGCCATCTCCAGCATCTCCTCGTGGCTCACCAGCGGCAGCTTGCGCGCGCCGGGCTCCACGCGGGGGTCCGCGGTGAACACGCCGGTCACGTCGGTGTAGATCTCGCACACCTCGGCATCCAGGGCCGCGGCCAGCGCCACGGCGGTGGTGTCGCTGCCGCCGCGGCCCAGGGTGGTGACGTTCTTCTC
This sequence comes from Thermoleophilia bacterium, assembly GCA_016780995.1. Taxonomy (GTDB): domain Bacteria; phylum Actinomycetota; class Thermoleophilia; order Miltoncostaeales; family Miltoncostaeaceae; genus SYFI01. The sequence continues at coordinate 7,265 of JADHKZ010000049.1, forward strand.
GGTGCTCATCCCCTGGAAGCCCGCCACCAGGACGATGTGCCCGGTGCCGAGCTCCGCATGCAGCCGCTCGGGGTTGATCTCGATGATCTTGGCCTTGGTGTGGGCGGTGTCGGTGAGGATTCCCGCCTGCGAGCCTGTGAACGACGCGGCCTCATGCCCCAGGTCGTGCAGTGCCATCGCCATGAGCGCGCACGACACCCGCTCGCCCGTGGACAGCAGCATGTCCATCTCGCGCGGGGAGGGGCGACCGGAGATCTCATCCGCCAGCGCCACCAGGCCATCGGTGGTCTTGCCCATGGCCGAAAGCACGGCCACCACCTGGTCGCCCTGCTCGCGCGCATCGGCGATGCGGCGCGCCACGGTACGGATCTTCTCGGGATCGGCGACGGACGAGCCACCGAACTTCATGACCCTGATGGCGATGAGCACCTCCTCGGGGCGGGCCAGCGGGCGATTGTAGTGCCCGCCGCCTTCATCCGTACACTTCCCGCCATGGGAATGCTCGAGCGCATCGGCGGTCAGGGCGGGAACAGCAGCCGGCTTCGGTGGGTGCTGTGGGGCGTGCTGCTGGGGCTGGTGTGGGGCACCATCATGTGGGCAATCACCGGCGCCACCGGCGGAGTCACGGTGTGGCTGTACATCTCCCTCACCACCGCCATGATCGGCGGCGGCGTGGCGGCCATCTTCGGCGCCATGAACGCTCGCAAGAAGGGCGAGCGCGTCACCCCGCGCATCATGCCCAAGGACGCTGCCGAGAAGAAGGCCGAGTCCAAGGCGGCCAAGGCCGAGGCGCGCGCGGAGTCCAAGGCACAGGCGGACGCCCGCAAGCAGTCCCGCTGAGGTATGGTCACCCCTGTGACCGTGCTAGGCGGGGAGCTAGCGGTGCCCTGTATCCGCAATCCGCTACAGCGGGGCTGAATCCCCGCCTGAGGGTCCTACTCGGAGGCACGGGCTCGGACGACGAGGCATTGAAGGCGAGGTCCCATTCGGTGGGCGACCGTGAACCAGGTCAGGTCCGGAAGGAAGCAGCCTTAAGCGGACCCGGCCACGCGCAGTGGGGCCCCCTCGCCGGAGCCAAGTCCCCGGGCACCACCTCCCGGCAGGTATTCGACGGCGGGTGCACGGTCACACCTCTTCCCTCGTGACAGATCCAGGACAGAGCCTCTACAACCGGTACCGGCCGCAGACGTTCCAGGACCTCGTGGGCCAGGAGCACGTGGCGCGCACCCTGGGCAATGCCCTCGAGCGCGGCACCATCGCGCACGGCTTCCTGTTCTCGGGCCCACGCGGCACCGGCAAGACCACCACGGCGCGCATCCTTGCCCGGTGCCTCAACTGCCAGTCCGTCCCCGCCCCCACGGCCACGCCATGCGGCGAGTGCGACTCATGCCGGCGCATCGGGCGCGACGACTGGCTTGACGTGGTGGAGGTGGATGCCGCGTCCAGCGCCCGGCGCATCGACGAGATGCGTGACTGGCTGGAGAGCGTGCGCTACGCGCCGGTGGCGTCGCGCTACCGCGTCACCATCATGGACGAGGCGCACCAGATCCAGGAGGGCGCGGCCAGCGCGCTACTGAAGACCCTGGAGGAGCCGCCGCCGCAACTGGTGGTCATCCTCTGCACCACCCACCCCTGGGACATCCTCCCCACCATCCGCTCGCGCCTGCAGACCTACTCCCTGCGCAAGCCGGGCGTGGCCAACCTGATGACGGTGCTCGAACGCGTGGCGCGGGCCGAGGGCATCGAGGCCGGGCCGCAGGCGCTCGACCTGGTGGCGCGCGCGGCCGACGGCTCGTACCGCGACGCCCTCGGCCTGCTCGACCAGATCTCCACCTTCGGCGGCGGCACCGTGCAGGTGGCCGACGCCCTCGACCTGCTGGGGGTGGTCAGCCGCGAGGCCCTGTTCGACCTTGTCGACCTGATGGCGCAGGGCGACGCCGCAGGGGCGTTCGAGATGCTGGAGTCGGCGTTGGACGGCGGGGCCGACCCCGAGCAGCTCATGCGCGGGCTCATCACCCACCTGCGCTACGCCTGCCTGCTGCAGCAGGGTGCCCAGGCCCGCGAGGACTGGGCGCTGTCGCCCGAGGAGCTCGACCGCCTGCACGCCCAGGCCAATCAGCTCAGCCCCTCGCAGGTGATCCGGGCCATCGACCTCATCGCCGATGCCCAGGTGCGCATCCGCCACGGCCAGGCCGACCCGCGTATCCAACTGGAACTGGTGGCCGCCAAGCTCTCCAACCCGGCACTGGTGAACGCGGCCAGCACCCCACCGGCGCCTGCTGCCAATCCTGCGCCTGCTCCTGCCCGAGGGGGACAGTCCCAGCCCGGGGACAGCCCCAGCCCGGGAACAGTCCCCGGGGAGGGACAGCCGCCTCCTGCGCCGGCTGCCGATGAGCCCGCTGCCCACACCCCACCGCAGCCCCCTGCTCCGCCGGCCCAGCCGGTGCCCGCCGACGCCGAGCACATCGGGCGCGCATGGCCCACCATCCTCGCCACCCTCGAGCAGGGCGCGCCGCACCTCCACGCATTCCTGCAGGGGTCCCAGGTGCAGTCGGTGGAGGACGACGTGCTCACCGTGGGCGTGAACGGCGGCGTGGCCGTGACGATGCTTGGTCGCCCGGACGAGAAGGCACGCATCGCCGGGGTGGTACGCCAGGTATGCGGCCAGGACATCGGGGTTGCCTTCACCGAGCTCGCCGCGGCGCCCGCCCCGTCGGCCGCGCAGCAGCAAGAGGCCGGCGGTGACGCCGGCGACGGCCCCGTGGACCACCAGCAGATCATCGACGAGATCCGCGCGGCGTTCGACGCCGAGTTGATCGATACCGACAACAGGGAGTAGCCCGCGATGGCGATGAACCAGCAGAAGCTGATGAAGCAGATGCAGAAGATGCAGGACGACATGGCCCGCGTGCAGGACGAGCTCACGCGCGAGACCGTGTCGGCATCCGCAGGCGGCGGCGCCGTGACCGCCACGGTCACCGGGGCGCTCGAGCTGGTGAGCGTGGAGATCAGCCCCGATGCGGTGGACCCGGAGGACGTCGAGATGCTGCAGGACGTCATCGTGGCGGCCGTCAACGAGGCCATGCGGGCCGCGCAGGAGCTGGCCAACCAGCGCCTGGGCGCGGTGACCGGGGGCCTGTCGGGGCTGGGCCTGCCGGGCTTCTAGCCCGCCACCGCGCGCATGGCGTCGATCCTCACCCCGTCCGTCGACGCGCTGGTGGCCGAGCTCGCCCGGCTGCCCGGCATCGGCCCGCGCACCGCGCAGCGCCTGGCGTTCCACCTGCTCAAGGCCCCGCCCGAGCGCCCCACCGCCCTGGCCGAGGCCATCATGGCCGTGGTGGAGAGGGTGCAGCCGTGCACCGAGTGCTTCTCCTTCGCCGAGGGCGATCTGTGCCCGGTGTGCGCCGACGCGCGACGCGACCCCACCATCATCTGCGTGGTGGAGGAGCCCTCGGCCATCATGTCCATCGAGCGCACGCATGAGTTCCGCGGGCGCTACCACGTGCTGGGCGGCGCGCTGTCACCCATCGACGGCGTGGACCCCGAGGATTTGCGCATCGCCGAGCTCGACCAGCGCATCGAGCGTGACGGCGTGACCGAACTGGTCATCGCAACCAACCCCACCATGGCCGGGGAGGCCACCGCGCTCTTCCTGGCAGACCGGGTGCGCGGGCGCCTGCGCACCACGCGCCTGGCCAGTGGCCTGCCGGTGGGCGCCGACCTGGAGCACGCCGACGAGCTCACCCTTGGCCGCGCGCTGCTGGGCCGCCGCGAGATCTAGGCACCCCCCGGCAGGCGGCATAAGGCCGCTCAGTCCTCCCCTAGACTTACGGGTAGGAGAGAAGCATCAGGAGCGGCCGTGAGCATGACCGAAGGCCAGCCATTCCCGCCTGATCTCGCCGGCGGGAGCGCCGACGACGACTCCCTGTGGGCGATCTTCTCCCAGTCGCGCAATCCCATGCTGTTGGCCGACGACGACCGGCGGTACATCAACGCCAACGCGGCGGCGTGCGAACTCCTCGGCTACGTCATCACCACGCTTCGCACCATGCGCATCGACGACATCACCATCCCGGAGTACCGGCCCTACATCGACGACGTGTGGCAGGACTTCCTCGGGCGCGGCGGCACGGTGGGGCGTTTCGCGGTGCTACGCGCTGATGGCTCACGCGCCGAGGTGGAGTTCAACGCCACCGCCAACGTGGCCCCGGGCCTGCACTTGTCCATCTTCATCAACCCCGAGGTCAGCGGCGACGCCGACGGCCTGGATGACGACGACGCGGCGGAAAAGAACTTCGAGGAGCCTGTGACCGCCGTGACGGCCCGCACGGGCACGGTGCTTGACGCCACCGAGCGGCGCGTGCTCACGCTCCTCGCCATGGGCCACAACTGGTTCGAGGTGGCCGACGAGGTGGGCGAGGCCCCCCGGCAGGTGCACGTGGCCATGGAGTCGGCCATGGCCAAGCTGGGTGCCCGCACCCGGGCCCACGCGGTGAGCATCGCCCTCCGTGCCGGCGAGATCGACCCGCCGGACGCACCGCAGTCGTAACCCAACTGGGGGTCCGGGGGCACGGTTAGCCTCACCACCGCATGGGAGAGGTCGACGAGAAGCAGGCCGCCAAGCTGGCCTACGCACAACTGGACAAGCGCGAGCGCAGGATGGTGCTCGCGAAGGCGCTGGTGCGCGTCCTCCTCTCAATCGCACTCATCGTCGGGATCTTCCTGTCCATCACGCCCAGGGCGCTCGCCAACGGCGAGGTCGTGCTTGGCCTGTTCATCGGCATCGGCCTGCTCGTGGCCCTCATCGCCTGGGAGCTCTACCGCACCATCAACGATCCCTACCCCGAGGTCCGTGCGGCGACTGGGCTCGTGGTGCTGGTCACCGCGGTGATCGTCATCTTCGCGCTGGTCTACGCCACCATGTCCGAGGTCAACCCCGCGGCGTTCACCGAGCCCCTCACCAAGGGCGACGCCGTCTACTACACGGTCACCACCCTCTCCACCACGGGATTCGGCGACATCACCGCTGTGTCGTCCCCAGCGCGGTGGGTGGTCACCAGCCAGATGCTGTTCGACCTCGTGCTGCTGGTAGGCCTGGCCCGGGTGTTCATCCTGGCGGCCAAGGCCGGCCGCGCAAGGCGCCTCAGGGGCGAGTGACGACCGGGGAAGATGGGCAGTACTGGGATTGAACCAGTGACCTCCCGCGTGTGAGGCGGGCGCTCTCCCGCTGAGCTAACTGCCCGGGACGCGAGAGGGTACCACCCCCTCGCATCCCGGTCAGCGGAGAGGGAGGGATTTGAACCCTCGAGCCGGGGAATACCCGACTACGCGATTTCCAGTCGCGCTCCTTAGACCGCTCGGACACCTCTCCAAGCCGCGGCATCGTATAGGACCGGCGCTGGTACGCTCCCGCGCGGAGAGGTGGCAGAGCGGTCGAATGCGGCGGTCTCGAAAACCGTTTCGGGCTTCAGGGTCCGACGGGGGTTCAAATCCCCCCCTCTCCGTAGGGCCGCCGGACGCGTCCGTTCCGACGACGAGGGGGCCATGGGAGCATGCAGGGGACCGAGGGGGTCGTCTCCGACCCCCTCGGTTGTTCCCGCCCCCGCACGGGTGCGCCTCATGGGCGCGGGATCACTCCTCCAGTGCCGACCAGCCCACGGTGAGCGCCCACAGCACGGCCACGCTCAGGCCAATGGCAACGATGCTCCACAGCGGGTAGGCCGGGAACCATGCGAACTGCCCGATCATGTTGATCCCCACCACGATGAGCGCGAACCAGCGCCCGAATCCTCCGCCGGCAAACAGCGAGAGCGCCGCGAGCACCATCACGATTCCCCAGATGAGCAGCATCCAGCCCCACGTCGAGTAGTCGGTCGTGATGATGAGCCCGGATGCACCGACCAGGTAGACCTCTTCCTTGAATAGGGCAACGAGGCCCTGGATCACGTTGAGCACGCCGATGATGAAGAGCAATGACCCCGCGAAGATG
>JADHKZ010000050.1 GCA_016780995.1 Thermoleophilia bacterium
TGGCTGCGAGGGCGCCTCATCGACAGCGGCCGCATCCACCCCGTGGACCCCGAGGTGGAGATCCCCGGCCCCGGCCAGATGAACGCCGGGCAGCTGCAGGTGATGCGGCTGGTGTGGCCGGCCACCGCCGTGGCCGCGGGCGTGCAGCTGCTTGCCGCCGTGCTGATGTTCCTCGACTGGCGTGGCACCTCGGAGTTCACCCGCGCCACGGCCGAGCTCATCATGGCCGCATGGTTCATCTTCGCCGCCATCTGGATGGCCTGGGAAGCCAACAACCTGCGCGAGATGGACGCCGGCGGGGTGGACTCGGTGGCCCTGGGCGCGCTGCTCAGCACCGTACTGGCGGGCGTGGCCGTGGCGCGCGAGTTCTCCACCACCATCGCGCTCGTCACCGTGGTGGTGGCCGGCGTCACCTCGGTGCTGGCCTACCTGGCGGTGCACCGCCTCACGCGCGACCGGGGCATCCCGTGGATGGCGGGAACCGCCGGGGTCATCGCCCTGGCGTCGTTGCTCATCCCGCTGCTCACCCGGTGAGCGCCCGACTGGCCTGCCCGCTGTGCGACGCGGTGGTGGCCGACGGCGTGGACCACATCGCGCCCGGCACCTGCCCGGGCTGCGGTGCCCGGTACGAGGGGGGAGAGCCCTCGGCCCCCGATGCGGTACGGGCGGCGCTCGCGGCCTTCACTCATCCCGATCCGGTGACAGTCACCCCCCTTGACCCGGTGACAGTCACCGATGCGGTGTTCCGCCTCACTCCGGCCGACAGCCAGGCGTGCGGCGTGGCCATCACCTCGGATGAGCGCGACGGCTTCTACTGCTGGTGGCTGTTTGTGCGGCCGGGGGAGGGTGGGGATGCCCCCGCCGTCCTCGCGGCATTGCTGCGCGGCTGACCCGAAGGCAGGGCCTCGCCGGAATGCGGGCGGCATCATGAGGCCATGCCGCTCAGCCGAATCGTTGCCGCCGTCGACGGCACCCGCGCGGGCTTCGAGGCCGCACGCCAGGCAGGTCGCCTGGTGCAGCCCGGGGGCACCGTGCGCATCATCGCCGTCGCCGACCCCTACTTCGCCGCCATGAACACCTGGGCGGGCCAGCGCCTGGTGTCGCCGGAGGAGGTGGTCACCAGCAAGGGCGAGTACCTGGCCAAGGAGCGCCTGCTCGAGCGCGCGGCGCAGGCCGTGGAGGACGGCCGCAAGCAGTTGCCGGATGGCGTGGTGGTGGAGGGCGAGGTTATCGAGGGCGTCACGCACGACGTGCTCATCCAGGCCTCGCGTGACGCCCGCGTGCTGGCGCTGGGCAGCCACGGCGGCGGGCGGATGACCGGCCTGGTGCTGGCCAGCACGGCCACCGACATGTTGCGCCATGCGGCGTGCTCGGTGCTGGTGGCGCGACCGCCGTTCGACGAGGACGACTTCCCGCGGTCCATCGCGGTGGCGGTGGATGGCTCCGAGCCCGCGCTCTACGCCCTGGAGGTGGCGCGGCAGATCGACGCCCAATGCGCGCACCGGCCGGAGTTCCGCGTGGTGGCGGCGGGCCGGGTGGCCAAGGGCGCCGTGGCGCCGGGTCCGGTGGGCGACGTGCCCATCGAGCCGCTGCGCGGCCGCGCGCACGAGGCCATCGCCAAGGTGGGCGAGGGCGTGGACCTGCTGGTGATGGGCGCGCGCGGGCTGAAGGGCGCCAAGGCGCTCGGCAGCGTGTCGGAGCGGGTGGCGCACAAGGCGGCGTCGTCCGTGCTGGTGGTGCGCCCACACACGTGATCCTCCACACCGAGCAGGGCCTCGCGGTGGGCGGGGTGGTGTGGATGCACCTCATGGACTTCCCCGGTGATGTCCATCCGTGCGGCGAGGCCGCGTTCCCCGTGGACGGCGACCCCTTCGCGCTCATCGCCGAGATCCACGAGAACGGCACGCAGGCACTGCCCAGCCGCAACCCCGAGGCCGAGCGCACCTTCATCACCATCACGCCCGATGAGCGGGGGCTGGACACCCTGGCCATCAGCGCCACGGGCGTGGCGGCCGTGCTGCCACGCGTGGAGCTGGGTGCGCTGCCCGACGTGGACGCCGGCCGGGCGGTGGGGCACATGGCGGCCCCCGAGGACATCGCGCGCGCGTGGGGCCGGTGGCTGAACCCGCGAGATGCCTGGCGACGGGCGTTCGCCCAGGCCAAGGCCGATCCGGGCGCCACGTGCTGGGAGATCATCGCCCCGGGGTGCGCCATCGCGGTGGTGCAGGCGCCCAAGGGCGGCACGGCGGTACCCGACCTGGATCGCGGTCCGCTGGATGCGTCGGGCGCGGTGCGCGTGCACCCCTCGCGCGGCGGCTGGTGGCGCGAGTGGGACTACGCAGGCGACGTGATCGACCGGGTGTGCGCCATCACCGCCGTGGCCCCGGGGTTCTGGGAGCAGATCGCCGCCGCGGCGATCCCAGACGACATGACCACCCTGGCGTGGGATCCGACCCGTGAGGCCATCGCGGGGGTGGTGGGCGGCCTGCCGGTCACGGTGACGGCCGACGCCATCCTGGCCTTCTTCGCAGGCGAGGGCATCACCCCGGCGGAGGCCGCCACGCTCATCGTGGCCGCCGAACTGCAGAAGTTCGTGGCCTGAGGGGGCTAGGCGGCCTTTTCCTTGAGGAACTGCAGGAAGGCGTCCCGATCGGCCTGCTCCACCGGGGCGGCGCCGTCGCCCGACCGCCACTCGCCCCGCAGTTCCACCGCCACCGGGTCATCCCCGGCCAGCAGGTCGTCCACGTTGCCGAGCCACCGGATGTCGGCGTCCTGCTGGAGCAGGTGCTTCACGGCCGGGGCCGAGTAGGCGAAGGTCTCCTCGCCGGCACCGCCGCCGGCCACGATCCTCTGGCCCATGCCGGCCAGCTGCTGGGCGCGGTGGGTGTCGTCCTCGTTCGCCGGATCCACGTTCCACAGCGGGATCTCCACGGCCAGGGCGCTCACCAGCGCGTTGGCGTCGGCGAACCACGCCAGCGCCTCCACGCCTTCGCACCGCGTGCCGGGCAGCCCCACGATCAGGGCCCCCCAGGGACTGGACGCCGGATCCGCCACCGCGGCCCGCCCGATCCCGGTGCTGAGGCCCCCCGGCACCGGCTTGCGCTCTGCTTCGCCCATGATCGCCCTCTCACGCGATTGCTGACGAAGTGAGGCTACCGGCCCGGGGGCACCTGGGTTGGCCCTACCGGCGAGCACCCCCGCGGCCACGCGGACCGTGGGCCGGGCGGGCGTTGTCGACGATGCGCTCGGCCATCTGCGTGAGTTGGGCATCGGTGCGCGTGGGAGCGCCTGCGGGCTTGTTGGCCTTGAGGGCCGCCACCACCGCTGCCACCAGTGAGTCACGCGCCACGCCCTTCTGCTGGGCCAGCGCGGCGGGCGAGGTGCCGGCCTTGCGCGCCGCCTTCAGCTCGTCCGTGGTCACGCCGATGGCCGCGGCGATGGCCGTTCCCATGGCCGCGCGCCCGGCCCGGGCCTTGCCGGCTCGCTGCCCGGGAACGTGATCCGCCATCTTCTCGGCTCGCGCGGTGATCTGTGCATCCGTCCGCGCAGGCGCGTTTGCCGGCCGGTTGGCCTTGAGGGCCGCGGCGATGGTGCTGACCAGATCTGCCCTGTCGACACCCTTCTGCTTTGCCAGAACGGTGAGTGACGTGCCGCTCTGGCGCGCGGCCTTGAGCGCGGCATTGTCGACGTCGAGCAGCGTCTTGACAGCCGTCATCACGGCGCCCTTCGCGGCTACGGGCTTCGCCGCCTTGGCGCCCGTGGCGCCGGTGCCATGAGCGGCCAGTGCGCTGGACGCGGTAACGCCCATTCCACCGCCGGCCAGGATGCTGCCGGCCAGCACCAGACTGGTGAGCTTGCGATTGCGGATCTTCATGGTGACCTGCTCCTCCATCGGGTTCGGGGTGATGCGGGCATGCTGCGCGGTGCTTCGAAGCCGCTGGTGAAGTCTTCTGAAGACGCACATAAGGAACCGGTACGGGTTCCGTGAAGATGTGATCGCCCGATGAGGGCGTGCAGGTGAGCGCGCAGTTGCCACCCCGGCGTCAGTCTTCCGGGGTGGCAACCGGGTTGGTCCACTGCACCTCCGTGAACCGGGCGAAGTCGCTGTCGGCCGAGCAGACCTCCACCCCGTGGCATACGGCCAGGGCTGCCAGGTGGGCGTCATGCACCAGGCGGCCGTCCACCTGGTGGCGCTGCACCAGCGCGTAGAGCACCTGGGCATGGTCGGGCGTCTCGGTGGGGATCCATGCGGCGGGGGCACGCAGCCACTCGTCCACCTGGGCCATGGCGTCGGCCGGCGTGAGCGGGTGCGGCGCGTTGGCGCGGGTGCTCACCCGCATGAATGCGATGAGGCTCTGCCAGGGGAGCCCCACGCGCTGATGACCGTTGAGGGCGTGCTCCAGCCACGGCCTGGCCCGCGCGTGGAATGGCGAGAGCTCATCGCGGGCGTACAGGAGGATGTTGGCGTCGACGATCACCCGGCCACCGGAAACCGGGTGTCGTCATCCATCCCCATGATCTCCCCGGTGCACACCGGGCCCGTGATGCCGATGGGGGAGGTGCGCTGCACGAACGCGGCGCGCGTTTCCCGGGCCGTGCTGCCCACGCGCACCAGGTCGTTCAGCACCTCGCTGAGCCCCTGGCCACGATCGCGCTGCAACTGCTCCAGCAGCTTGGCCACGTCGGGATCGAGTGTGACGGTGGTGCGCACGCGCCCCACCTTGGCCGATGGCTTGCGTCCCATCTGCATCATGATGTCAAAAAAGCCGCATCACAATGCGGCACATCCCAATTGCATCCCCTGCTGACACCGCGGGGGGAAATCCCCATGCGGCGAGGGTGCGCGGCTGCTACCAATGGCGGCAGTACCAGATCCGCATGACCCATACGCAAGGAGGCCACCCATGGCCGATGACGACAGCACATTCATCTTCCTCGCCGTCTACGGCGACGAGGCCGATGCCCAGGCCGACTACGACGTGGTGAAGGAGCTCCACGCCGCCAAGGCCATCGGCAGCTTCGACGCCGCGGTCATCCGCCGCGACGCCGACGGCAAGATCCACGTGAACAAGGACGAGACCGCCACGCGCAAGGGCGCCTGGGGCGGTGCCGCGGTGGGCGCCGTGGTGGGCGTGCTCTTCCCGCCGTCCCTCCTGGCCAGCGCGGGCGTGGGCGCGCTTGCCGGCGGCCTTGGCGGGCACTTCCTCAAGGGGATGTCGCGCAAGGACGTGAAGGAGCTGGGCGAGTACCTGGAGCCCGGTGAGGTGGCCCTGCTGGTGGTGGGCGACTGGCAGCTGGACAAGGCCATCGACAAGGCCTTCTCGCGCGCCATCAAGAAGATGGACCGCGAGGTGAAGAGCCTGGAGCGCCAGCAGCTCGAGGCCGACTACGCCGCCATGATGTCGGGCGGGCACGAGTAGGAATCACCGCCCCCATGCCCTCGCTGCGGGGGCATGGGGGTATCGCAGTCCACCCCCCGGGGTGATGGCCAGGCGCCCGGCGTGCGCGAGGCTCCTTCCGAATCAACCGAAGGAGCCATCCGATGCCCGTCACCTCCCGTATCGCTCGTAACCCGAACCGCCTGCGCCGCCTGGCCGTATTCGCCTCGGTCGCCTGCGTAGCCGCCGTGCCTGCCGCTGCGGTCGGCGCGTTCGGCCCGGCCGGGGCGCCGTCCGGTCCCGACCGAACGGTCGGTCCCATCGACCTCACGGCCCCCGGGGCGGAGGGCGAGGTCCTGTTCACCACCACGTCCAACACCGACGGGGACACGGCCAACGAGCAGGAGATGACGTCGTTCCTGCCCGCCACGGGCTGGGGGCAGCCCCAGTTCGCGTTCACGCCCCTGGGCGTCACCGTCAACTCATGGGCCGTGGACGGCGGCATGTCCGGCACCGCGGTGTCCACCGCGCGCCAGCGCGTGGGCGGCGTGCAGGAGCTCCACGCACGGGTGCGACCGGTCGGCCTGGGGTGGGGGCAGTCCACCCGCCTGTCATCCGCTGGCACGAATGCCTACGGCGTCACCTCCGACGTGAGCCACTCAGGGGAGCACGCCGTGGCGTCGTGGCTCCACTACGACGTGGCGGCAGCCGCATACCGCGCGTACGCCTCCCGCTGGAGTGCGGCGTCCGGGTGGAGCGCCGGTGCCCCGGTGACTCCCGCGGGTATCTCCTGCATCGAGGCCTCCGTGGTCATCGACGACGCCGGCATCTCGACCATCGCCGCGTCCTGCGACCTCACGCCTGCAGACGGGGTGGATGTGCGCGACCTCATGACCGTGCGTGGGGTGCCGGGAGCTTGGAGCGCTCCCGAGCGGCTCTCGCAGCCGGGTGACCACGTGACCACCTCGGTGCTGGCCGCCGCCCCGGATGGCGCGGTGGCCGTCGTGTGGAGGCTGGAGTCGGCGGCCATTCGGACGGTGGAGTCACGGTTCCTGCCGGCGGGCGCACCGGGCTGGATGCCGGCGCTGTCGGTGAGTGATGCATCGATGCAGGCCAGCCAGCCGTCCATCGATGCCATCGGACCGGGTGCTTTCGCCGTGGCATGGATGCAGGAGGACGTTTCCGGCCGGAGCGCGTGGGTGGGCGACCTGGTCGACGGGCAGCTGACCCGCCGTGTGCGCGTGTCGGACCCCGCTGACGGCCAGCCCTCGCCCCTGTCGCGGAACACCCCGGTCCTCGCGGCGCGTACGGTGGACGGGGTGCCCACGGTTGCCGTGGCGTGGACCCACGACGATCGCACGCAGGTGGCGGTGCGCCGTGGCACCGAGTGGGGCGACCAGGCGGCGTTCGTCGCGGACGGCAGCGGTACCGAGCGGGTGAACGGCCCTGCCGTGGCGGTGGGGGGCGACGGCCTGGTGACCGTCGCCTGGCAGGAGCGGATCAGCGGCACGCGCCAGTGGATGGCGCGCATTGCCCGCGAGGCCCCTGCGCCTGCCCCGGAGGCCCCGGCAACCGTGCCCGTGCCCGGAGCGGGTGCGCAGCCGGTCCCGTCGGCACCCGCACCCGCACCCGCGCCCGCACCCGCACCGGCACCGGCGCCCGTGCCCGCACCGGCCCCGCCGGTGAGCGCCACCCCCGCTCCGGTCGCCGTGACGTCCACGCCGGCCGTCACATGCGCCGGCACCCGCGGTCGCGCCCGCACCTTGTGCCGGGCCAAGGCATCGCGCACGGCAGCCCTTCGCGCATGCTCATCCCGGAAGGGGCGTGCCAAGGTCATCTGCCGCGCCAAGGCGCAGCGCGCCTACCGCCTTCGCACCTGCACGGTGAAGCGGGGTCGCGCGAAGGCCACGTGCCGCGCCACGGCGCGCGTGCGGTACGCCAAGGAGATCCGGGCGGCCCGCCGCCGCTAGGGAGCACCGGGTCGGTCACGTCCTACCAGCACGGCGTGGGTGACGGGCCCGACCCCTCGGGAGCCAGCGTGAACCAGGCCGCCACGCCCCGCTGGTGGACGAGATCGACGACCAACTCCGGGACACCATGGTGAGGATCTTCACGTTCCCCACCGAGCTCGACCGACCGGGGTTTCATCGACAACCACACCGCCCCGGTGCGCGAATGCGAGCAGGACAGAACGTGCCCGACATGGTGGATGAGCTCGAGGACGATCGCGGCCACACCCGGGAGTCGCTGCCCCGCTAGGCGCGATGCATATCTGTCACACTCCGTGATGCATACGCGCGAAGCGGGCCATTACGGTGGCCAGGATGGCATCGGGGGCGGCAGGTGGAGGACAGGCGGGTGAAGCGGATGACGTTCAACGCCGACGCCGACCTGCTGGCGCGGGCGCAGCAGATGCTCGGCACGCAGACGGCGACCGACACCATCACCCACGCGGCCGGCATTGACACCCGGTGGGTACGGCCCAAGGGCAGTCTGGGGGGCTAGGTGGTGGGCAGCCCGGCGTCCTGCCAGGCGATGATGCCGCCCTCCACCGTGGAGGCGTCATATCCCTTGGCGGCCAGGATGGCGGCGCCCTCCTGCGAGCGGTTGCCCGACCGGCAGAACACGAGCACCGGCGTGTCCTTGGGGATCTCGCCGGCGCGCGCCTCCAGCTGACCCAGCGGGATGTCGATGGTGCCGGGCACCGCCGACTCGGCGAGCTCCTCCGGCTCGCGCACGTCCACCATCACGGCCGTGCCCTTCTCCAGCTGGTCGTGGGCCTGCTGCACGCTCACGGCCCCGATGGTGCCCTGAGTGGTGGCCTCGATGGTGGCGCCGCCCCCAGCGGACGATGACGAGTCGCTGCTGCCGCAGGCCGCCACGGTGATGGGGGCGGCCGCGATCAGCGCGATGGCGGCCACAGTGCGAATGCGAGTGCGTGAGATGGTGACCCTCCTAGAACTGGTTGGTGCCGCGGATCTGCAGGCCCTGCCCGGCGCAGGCGATCTTGCTGCCGCTCCCCATGCCACGCTCGGGGGCGTAGCCCGAATACCAATCGCCCGTGAAGCCCATGCAGGTGGACCCCTGGATCTTCACCTTGGTGGTCTGGCCCAGCACGCTCAGCACGAACGTGGCTTCCTTGCCGCCCTTGGTACCCAGCGGCACGGCCACCGGCGTGCCGTAGGTGAGCGACACGCCGTTGATGTTGGCCGGGGACGCCCCGGGCTCCCAGTCGCCGCTGGAGTACTTGCTGGTCTTCAGCGTCACCTCGCGCTGGGACGCCATGGAGAAGTCGGCAGCGGCAGCCTTGCGCTCGGCGGCCGTGGTGGTGCCCGCGCCACCCATGGAGTCCGACCCGCCGCAACCGGCCACGATGCCCGCCCCAAGGGAAAGCGCGAGCGCCACGGCGAGGACGCGGGGAGTGATGGTCATGGGCCAAGGATAGGTGGACGGCCCCCCCCCTTTGTCAGCGGCGCCTGCTTGGCCGGGCGATCCGGGCCGCCCTTGCGCCACCCGGCGCCGCGCCCGGACCCTCGGCCCGCCGCGCCCGGCCCACCACCGCCACCAAGTCCGCCGCCGCTGCGTCATCCGCCACCGGCCCGTCCACGTGCCGGAGGGCATCCAGCATGTAGCCATCCAGCAGCGCCCCGTGCAGGTGCGCAAACACATCCGGCCGCGACACCGCATCCATGCACACGGCGCTCCCGCCCGCGCACAGCACCATTCCGCACTGGCCCTCCTGCAGCGCGAACGCCCCGGCAAGCGCGCCCAGCCGCGGACGCTCGTGCTCGATCAGGTCGCCGTGCTTGCCCGTGCCCGACCGGAACCCGTGCTCCACCTGCTTCAGCTCCACGGCATCCCACACCGCGTCCTGCGCCGCACCCCGCTGAAGCGGCGCCTCGCGCAGGTGCTCGGCCTTGGCCCGCCGCACCTGCGGCGCCGGCGTGCGCCCCGCCGGCCGGAAGGCATCGCTCTCCCACTGCCAGCGCCCCTGCTCCACGCACGACACCGGGATGGTCACGGAGCTATTGGCCTCCACCAGCACCGACACGTTCAGGATGCGGTCCTGCTTGGCTCTGCCACCGGGAACAGGGGAGTCACCGACACCCCGCGGTGCACCACCGCCTGGCCCACCCGCACCCGAAGCTCCGTCTGCTGCCCCTCCGCCACATTCGCCATGCCATCTCCTCCTCGTTCCGACACCCTGATGTCGGCCGAAGAGGGCAGGGGCCTTACGCACTGTTGCGATCGCGGCGCACGGCGTAACCCACCTGCGCGCATCCTCCGCCTAGTATCGGTTATGCAGGCAAGACGAACGGTCTCGCCTTATGTCGTACGACTTTCTGGGGAGAACCCGATGAAGACCCGGACGGTGGCCGCCAACGACGTGCGCATCCCCGATCCCGCTCCCGACGAGGTGGTGGTGGTCATGCGCTACGGCAAGCCCTACGCCGCCATCATCGACACCGACGCACTCGACCTGTTCCTGCGAATGCAGGCGCTGTTCGGCGACCACGTGCCTCACGAGATGGGCATCACCGACCTCGATCTGAAGATCCACGAGCTCGCAGAGTCGGGCGAGGACACCGAGGAGTTCGACTACGCGGCGTTCCTTGATCGCTGACCTCCGCGGCGCGATCGTGTGGGCCACCACCACCTTTCAACCCGAGGCCCCCTTTCGCGTGATGAGCAGCGATGGGTCGATCGCGGTCTTCGCGACCGCGGCCGAACTGGCGGATGCGATAGGGCACCACGAGGTTCCCGTCACGCATACATGCCTCATCGACGCGAAGATCCGCCCTGTGGTGATCCTCCAGGGGCGGCCGCGCGGCGCGCTGGCCGACTACGCAGCGCTCAAGTTGACGAGATTGGTGAAGCTGAGCCGCCTCGAGCGCGATCGCGTTCGAGCGGACGCCTCGCCGGACCGCCTGTACCTCCCCGAGGACCCCGCGAAGTACGGACTGCCGACCGAGAACGCGGTCGACGTGAACTCCCTGGTGCGCGTGCACCGTGACGCCATCGTGGCCGTGGCCGGCCGCCTTGATCCACAGCAGGTCACCACGCTCGGCCACAAGCTGGCCGCCGCGCTCGACATCGACCTGCGCGGCCCCATCCGCGAGGGAGTGATGGCGCATCTCGAAGCCCTGCGCCGCGACGCCTGACCCCATGAGCCACGCCTGCGGGTGAGCCCTTCTGCGGCATGAGCCCCACCACGGGCTTCGGCGGCCCCGCCACGTTCGGCTGGGGCACCTGGTACGGCGTATCACCCAGCTGGGTCACCTACTACACGGCGTCGCGCTGCAACTACTTCCTCGCGGCCTGGAGTGCCGGGGGCGGCTGCTACTAGCCCCCCGGCACCCTCCTCGCTCCCTGCGCCAGCTCACACCCCCCACGCCCAGGTGGTCTGCCTCCCCCCGCGTTACCGCTTCACGCAGGTGAGGTGCGCGTTGAGCATGGTGGTCACCGGAAGGCGCGTGGCCTTTACCCGAACCGTGGCGCCGCTGCGATCGTGCGACCTGGCGAGCACCGGGATGCGGGTGCGCTTGATCTGGGCCGCGGTGGGGGCCTTCATGGTCCTCGGCGCGTACTCGGGCGTGAGATCCACCTGGCTTGCGCGCTGGTAGCCGCCCGGGCATGCCATGCGGAAGGTGCGCTGTACGTTGGGGCGCAGGGTGACCCTGCGCCAGCGGGTGACGGTGGGACGGCTGGTCTCGGCGTGGCGGCGCAGCATGTTCCGCTCGGCCGGACGGGGGTTGTGCCGTACCGCCGGGACGGCGTTCTCGCGGGCCATTGCCGAGGCACCGGCGGCAGGTCGCTCGTTGACGCTTCCCTGTGCGATGACCCCGTTGGGGGTCCAATAGCCCCCGCTCGAGGTCTGGTTCTGGCCGATGGCGATGTTCGAGCCGATGCAGGCCATCGCGTACTGCGCCGTGTGCGAGGACAGGCTGCTGTCGCCGAACGCCATGTGCGCGGTGCCCCATGTGGTCGGCGCATCGGCGAGGTTCGTGTTCCAGTTGCCGAGCTGGAGCGTGACGGTCTCCGGGACGTCGCCCGTGATGTCACCCGAACTGCCCTGCCATGCAACCCCGCCGCCGTCATAGGGGTAGTTGGACGTGGTCGTGCCATTGGCCGGCCAGGTGGTGTTCCCGTTGGCCCAATTGAGCCATGCCTGACCCGAATAGACAAATCCCTGCAGGTACGGGACGAACGGGCTCCCCGATCCCTGGGTGGGGTACGGACCGCTGATGCTGTCCTCGCAGGTGGCCGTGGCGTTGTAGATGGTCCACCCCTTCACCGTCACCCAGCCCGACAGGGACTGGATGCAGTTGTTGGTGACGGTCCATTGGCTCTCGCCGTAGTTGTTCTGGCACGCCCCGTAGCCGTTGTCGCCCCAGTTGTAGCTGGCGTTCGCGCTGCCGATGCCGACGGCGACAACGGCGCATGCGGCGGCGGATGACACGGCGACTGCGCGAATGGCTCGACAGGACATGGGTTCTCCTTCGGGGTAGAGGGCCTATCTCTTTAGCACACCTAGTCGACTCCGCGGAAACCGCATGTCACGTCGCCCTCGTGGCGCCTACCGCACCCGCACCTTCCGCACCCCCTTGGCCACCACCCCGGCCTTGCCCCGTGCCGTGGTGGTGATCGTCCCCGGCCCCGCCCCTACACCACCCTCAGCACCGAGCAGCGCCTCGCCGAGGTGTTGCCGAACTCATCCACCGACACCACGCAGGCCGCGACCCTCCCGCGGAACGACGCCGGCGTGCGCCGCGCAAGGTCCAGGTAGTAGACCTGCCCGGGGCGCGAGCGGCTGAGGCGCGTGGTGTCGAAGTCGAGGGGGCGGCCGTCCTTGATGACGATGACCTCCTCCACCGTGCGGCTGGTTGCGGCACGCACGGTGTACGACACCCTGAGCGGCTTGCCCACCCGGATGGTGCCGCCCAGCACCCGCACCACCGGCTTGGTGGACGGGCCCTTGGAGCCCCCGGTGTCACGCACCACGGGCACGCCCTGGCTCTCGAGCCACGCGGCCACCGGCGCGAAGTCGGTGCGCGTGTAGAGGCCGGGGAGGAACGCCCGGCCGCAGCCGAACCCGTTGGCCACCACACCCACCAGGTATTCGCGCTTGTCATAGCCCCAGCCGGTGAGCGGGCCACCGGAATCTCCCTGGCACGAATCGGTGCCGCCCGTGAGCGGCTCGCCCGCGCACACCTCGAACGCCGTGGCCATCACCAGCGTCTTGCACATGCCGGGCGCCAGCGTGCGCAGCTTCACGTCCTGCAGCGCCTCCGGGGATGCGCCCTTCTCCTCCAGCAGCCCCCAGCCGGCGGTCCACGCGGGCGCCCCGGCCCGCAGCGCCCAGCGCGAGTCGCCCGACACCAGGATCGGCTCCACGGGCAGGTCCTGGTCCACGGTGATCACCGCGATGTCGGGCCGGAAGGGCTGACCCACCGCGGGCGGGCGCGCGATGGCGGCAACAGCCGCCGAGGTGCCCACCACGCCCTGCAGCTTCGGGTCGCCCACGCGCACGCGCAGCACCGCCTGGTCGTGCGCCGGCGTGCCGTCCTCGTTCCACAGGCAGTGCGCGGCGGTCACCACCAGCCGCGGGGTCACCACCGTGCCCCCGCAGAACTGGCTCTGCCAGATGCTCTTGTCGCCCTGCACGTAGAGCGCGGCCATGTAGGGCCACGCGGCGGGGTCGGCCTCGACCCCGCCCACCACCGCCGACGAGGGCCCGGCGAACCCCGCCAGGCACAGGAGGGCGACGATGGGGGCGAGCAGGCGCTTGG
>JADHKZ010000051.1 GCA_016780995.1 Thermoleophilia bacterium
TCACCCCCGGCGGGGAGTGACGCGCCGCCCGCACGGAGAGGAAGGGATTTGAACCCTCGAACCGGGTTGACCCCGGTTAACCGCTTAGCAGGCGGCCCCTTTCGACCACTCAGGCACCTCTCCGCGCGGCATCGTAGTGATTCGCGCGCGCAGGTATGGTGCCCCGCGGAGGGGTGGCAGAGCGGTCGAATGCGGTGGTCTTGAAAACCACTGGCCGGCAACCCCGGCCCGGGGGTTCAAATCCCTCCCCCTCCGCTGACGTCACCGCCGATCCCCGTGCCGCATGCGGGGATCGCCGGTGACGCTTCGCCTGCCCTTCTGTGCGGTTTTCCTCCCCGCCGGGATGACCGGCCCATCGTGCCAACCGGAGATCGACATCGGAACTCGACTACGGCCGTTGAGATGGTTGCTCTCAACCTCGCTGGGCCTCCTCCCCTTCATTGTCTTCGCCGCTGGCGCATCGGGTGCGGCGCCCTCGAACACCTCCTCTCCAAGCATCTTCGGCACCCCAGCGGTCGGGGCGACGCTCACGGCCCACCCCGGTACCTGGACCGGCGCCCCAGCCCCGACGTTCTCCTACCAATGGCAGCGGTGCGTCGCGACCGGGAGCCCCACGCCCCCGGGGGTGAACTGGACCTCCCGTACCCCTGCCGCAGATAACGACTGGCTTGGGATCACCTGGGGTGGTCCTGCTGGCCAGGAGCAGTTCGTCGCCGTCGCGATCTAGGGGAGCGGCAACCGGGTGATGACAAGTCCTGATGGGGTCACCTGGACCGCCCGGGCATCGGCCTCCAACAACAACTGGCTCTCTGTCGTCTGGGGCGGCCCGGCGGGCCAGGAGAAGTTCGTCGCCGTGGCCGGCGACGGCGGAGCGGCAGGCTCCGGCAACCGGGTGATGACCAGCCCCGACGGGGTCTCCTGGAGCCTTCAGGCCTCGGCGTCCGACAGTGAATGGCGCTCGATCGCATGGGGCGGCCCGGCTGGCCAGGAGGCGTTCGTCGCCGTTGCCACCACGGGCTAGGTGATGACCAGCCCCGATGGGCTCACCTGGACCTCCCAGACCCCGGCTGCCACCAACCAGTGGTGGGAGGTCACCTGGGGTGGCCCGGCAGGCCAGGAGAAGTTCGTCGCCGTCGGGGCCTCGGGCGCCGGTAACCGTGTGATGACAAGCCCCGACGGGGTCAACTGGACCGCCCAGGCCTCCGCGTCCGACAAGAGCTGGCTTTCGGTCGCCTGGGGTGATCCGCCGGGCGCGCTACCGGGGCAGTTCGTCGCCGTCTCCAGCAATCGCCCCGGAAACCTGGTGATGACGAGCCCCGACGGGGTCAACTGGACCTCCCAAACCCCTGCCTCGGACAACATCTGGCGCGCGGTAGCGTGGGGCGGACCTTCAGGCCAGGAGAAGTTCGTCGCCGTCTCCCAGTTGGGCAACGGCCCCCGCGTCATGACAAGCCAGGGCGCGAGCACCCTCTCCTGCAGCAACATCTCCGGCGCGACCACCTCCACCTACACCCTCGCTCCGGCCGACTACGCGGCCTACGTCAAGGTGGAGGTCGTCGCAGCGAACGGGATCTCGCCCGACGGGACTGCGTCGAGTCCCACCTCGGCCGAGGTGGCCGGGCAAGCGCCGAGCAACGTCTCGGCCCCGACCCTGTCAGGCACCGCGCAGGTCGGGCAGGCCCTCACCGTCGATGGCGGCACCTGGACCGGCTACCCGACGCCGACGCTCTCGCTCCAGTGGAGCCTCTGTGGTGCCGGGTGTGGGAGCTGCCAGGACATCGCCGGCGCGACCTCATCCACCTATACCCCGGCCCCTGCTGATCAGGACAGAACGCTCCGGGTCGAGGTGAGGGCCACCAACCCGGTCGGCTCCGCGAGCGCCAGCTCTGCCCCGACGGCTGTCGTCGGGGTAACGCCGATCCTGTCACCGGTGGTCCTGACCCCCGGCCTCACCCCCGTGCCGTCCAACGCGTTCTCGGCCCGCTCGAGCCGCGTGCGCGGCGCCGTCATCACGACGGTGCTGCGGGTACCTGGCGCGGGACGATCGGCGCAGGTTGGCCGGGTGCGCGGGACCAGGGGCGCTGCCTGCTCGACCTCGCGGACGTCGAGAGCTGCCGGGACCGTGACCCTCATCTGCCGGATTGCTGCCCGGGCGCTCCCGCAGGTCTGCGGGAGGACCGTGCGGGTCTCGCTCCGGACCACGTTCACGCCCGTGGGCGGGGCGCCACGCTCCAAGGAGAGCGTCACGTCGGTCCGCAAGCGTTGCCTCACCCCGCGCGTGGCCGGCTGACGCCCGGTGGGCCGGGACCCAGTGCGGTCTTCCGGCAGGAACCTCCTAACTTTTCCGCGGGCGCCGGAGTGGTCAACACCACACCGGTCCATGCCATGAGGTGTGCGTACAGTCCGCGCGTGAGCGAGATGGACGGTCCTCGAAGGGACTGGGAGGCGCTCGGGGAGATCGATCCCCTCTACGCCATCCTGAGCGCGCCCGATGCCAAGCACGGGGCCTGGGATGTCGCTGCCTTCCTCGCAACGGGCGAGACCGATGCCGGGCGCATCATGGCCGCCTGCGGCTCGCTCAGGTTGCCGGCCGGCCGTGAGGCGTCCCTGGAGCTCGGATGCGGGGTGGGCCGCATCACGCGGGCCCTCTCCCCCTCATTCCGGCGCTGTGTCGGCGTGGATATCAGCGCCGCGATGATCCAGCGTGCGCGCGAGATGAACGCCGACCGCCCCAACTGTGAGTGGGTAGTGAACGACGCCCCGGACCTCGCGGCCTTCGACGATGGTGAGTTCGACCTGGTGGTGTCGTTCATTGTGCTGCAGCACGTTCCCGACCGCGCGGTGATCTCTTCGTATCTGCGCGAGATGGCCCGCATCCTGGCCCCCGGCGGCGCCCTGGTGGTGCAGATGCCCGCGTCGATGCCGCTGCGCCAGCGGATCCAGTGGCGGCGGCGGGCGTACCACGCCCTCAGGCGGACGGGGGCCCCGGAGAGGGTCCTCTACGAAGGCTTGGGGCTCGATCCGATCCGCATGAACTGGCTGCCGCGGCGCGATGTGGAGGCCGCGATCCGACTCGGCGGAGCCGACGTGGTGGACGTGCAGGACGGTTGGCTGGGCGATGGCTCACGAGTGGGGCGGGAGCAGAACCTCACCTACATCGCGACGCGGTAGGATTTCCGCATGGATATCGTGATTGCTGGTGGAGGAATGGTGGGCCTCACCCTGGGACGCCTGCTGCGCGCCCGGGGGCTGGAGCCCGTGATCATCGAGCGAATGCCGGAGGGGGCGTACATCCCCCGCGGCTACATGCTGGGCTTCCAGGGGTACGAGCCGCTCAAGGAGATCGGCGTGCTCGACGAGGTGTGGCCCGAGGGGCGTGAGATCGCCCCGCAGGGCGGCTCCGCCGTGGCGGTGTGCGTGGAGGTGGGCAAGGTCATCCACTCCATCGCCCAGGACCTGCCGGTGATGTACGAGCACTCGGTCACCGAGCTCATCATCGACCCCAGCGGCCGGGTGACCGGCGTGGTGGCCGAGGGCCCGGATGGCGAGGTGACCATCCCCTCCGACCTGGTCATCGCCTGCGACGGCAAGAACTCCCGCGTGCGCGAGATGGCCGGCATGGAGGCCGTGTTCGACAAGCTCCCCGAGGCCGAGCTGTCATGGATGAGCAGCACGCCGTCGGAGACCTCCTTCTCCATGGCCTACATGGCCGATGGGGGGCACATCGGCCACCTGTCATGGCCGCAGGGGTCGGGGGGTTGGAGGTCGTGCAAGGCCGTGGGCGCGGAGGAGGCGCTGGCTCCCGGCCTGGACGCCATCAAGGAGATGTGGGCCCGCCTGCTGCCGGAATCGCGCCTCGGCGTTGAGGGCGTGGAGAGCATCGAGCAGGTGCGCTACTCGGAGCCTGAGCTCCTCACCACACCCGAGTGGTGGAGGCCCGGGATCGTGCTCATCGGGGACTCCGCGCACTTCTTCGGACCCGAGACGGGTATCTCGTCCGGCATCGGCCTGGGTGACGCCCACGCGCTGGCCGAGGCCATCGCGCAGAACAAGGACAGCGCCGACAGGGCCTGCGAGTCGTACGTGACGTGGCGCGCCCCGGTGGTGCGCCCGTACGAGGCCATGGATCCGGGCCGCCAGCGCATCCTGGTGGCCGGTCAGCAGCAGCCCGGCCCCGGCGAGGCCTGGCCCCCCGCCGACTGACCTACCCCGCGGGCCCCGCGGTGGGGTCCGGGGTGCGCACGGGGGCATCCTCGGCCAGCCTGCGGCCCAGTTCCCGGGTGCGCGCCAGCTCGATGAGCGCGGGGATGGTGGGCAACCAGAAGTTGAAGAACCTCCACACCACCACCCCCACCACCGCCTCCGCGAGGGGGATGCCCAGCACCGTGAGCGTGAAGGTGGCCGCGGCGTCGATGGCCCCGTAGCCGCCTGTGGGGAGGGGCAGCAGCATGGCCAGGTAGGCCGTGGCGTAGGCAAGCGCCACGCCCTGGATGGAGACGTCGGCCCCGATTGCCCTGAGGGCTGCCCAGAGGCAGGCCACGTCCCCGGCCCAGTACAGGAATCCGCCCCACACCGCGCGGCCGTCGTGCTGGCGGGGACGCAGTGCGCGGCGCGCCACGATGATCCCGGTCACCGCCGCGGCCAGCGCCTTGCGCAGCCAGCCGCGATGCGTGTCACGGGACACCCTCTCCCCTCGCGGGCCCTGGCTCAGCCACAGGCCCGCTATGGCGAAAAGGGGCACCACGACCAGCCAAGGGAGGGTCATCCCGAAGGGGGCGTCCTGCCCCACCGACAGCAGGATCACGAGTGACGCCGCAAACGCCCATGCCCCGAACATGGCGAAGATGAGGATGTTGAACCCGAGCACCTTCCCCGCCGCGGCCCGCGCGGCCAGGCCCGCCCGCCGAAGCAGCCAGTAGATGAGCGCGAGCCCTCCAACGCCGGCGGGCGACACGATGCGCGTGGCCCCCACGCTGGCGAGCCACACGCGGGTGCTGAGGCCCGGGGACAGGCGAGGCCCACCATCCATCGCCACCACCGCCCGCAGGCACACCACGTATCCCGCATACGAGAGCGCCTCGAGCGCGAGGCAGGCGATGAGCCACGTCCCATCGGCGCCCTCGAGCGCATCCAGCACCTGCTGGTAGCCCGCCGCACGGGCCAGCAACAGCACCAGCCCCACCGCCAGCACCACCACCAGCACCACCCCGATGACGATGGTGCGGGTGGATGCCACGCGCGGGGCGTCGGGGCCGCCCTGCGTCACCGCACCGGCCCCAGCCCGCCGCGCCACGTGGTGCACCGGGCCGCCTCGCCCGCGGCGAAAGCCACCGCCTGCTCCATCTGGTCACCGCGGCCGAGCGCGGCGGCAAGGCACCCCGCGAAGGTGTCGCCGCAGCCGTAGGAGTCCACCATCTCCCCGGGCCGCGGCGCGGCCGGATACCGCCACGACCCACCGTCGCGGTGGGTGACCGTGCCACCTCGCGGGCCGTCGGTGAGCACCGTCCAGCGCGGGCGCAGAGCGGCGGGAAGGCTCGACGGGTCCTCGTCCGGATCAGCCGCGCTCGCCACGATCACGTCGGCGACCACCCGTGACTCCAGCACGTCCGCAGTACGCCGCGCCGTCACCACCAGCACCGGAGCGGACCGTGCGCGCAGGAGGGCCCCGGGGTCCTCCCCTGCGTAGTAGCAGGCCTGGCACGTCGCCAGGCGCGCCCAGCCCAGGGGGTCCTCGGCCGTGGCCTGCAGTCGAGGGCCCACCACCATGATGGTGCGCTCCCCATCGCTTTCGGTGATGGACAGCACGGGCGTCTGTGCCGCAGCGCGTCGGGCGGCCAGAACCTCGAGCCCGGGCCTGCCCAGCAACGCGGACGCGGTGGCCGCGGCGTGGTCCTTCCCGAGGGCAGTGAAGAGCAGCGCGCTGCCTGTGGCGCGGGCGATGGCGGCGGCCGCCACCGCTCCGCCGCCTGCGGGCTCCTCGATCGGGTCGGCAAGGTCGGCGATGGCGCCCCGCGCGGGGAGGCTGCCGATGGCATGGGTGACCCACTCCACGTGGCCCACCACGGCGGTGGGCGCGGGTGGCGTCGCCGGGTGCATCAGCCGGGGGCGATGACCCCTGGGGCCCCGAATGCCTGCAGGCACTCCGGGATTGCCACCGAGCCGTCCGGCTGCTGGTGGTTCTCGAGGATGGCGATGAGGGTGCGCCCCACTGCAACAGCGGTGCCGTTGAGGGTGTGCACCGGCACGGTCTCCTTGCCCCGCTTGGAGCGCGCGCGCAGGCGGCGCGCCTGGTAGTCGGTGCAGTTGGAGCACGAGGTGACCTCGCGGAAGCGATCCTGCCCCGGCATCCACGCCTCGCAGTCGAACTTGCGCGCCGCGGACGCGCCCAGGTCGCCCACCGCCACGTCCACCACCCGGTACGGGATGCGCAGCTGCTGCAGGATGCGCTCCTCGATGCCCAGGATGCGCAGGTGCTCCTGGTCGGACTGCTCGGGCGTGGTGAACGAGAACATCTCCACCTTGTCGAACTGGTGCACCCGGAAGATGCCTCGCGTGTCGCGCCCGGCCGCGCCGGCCTCGCGGCGGAAGCACGACGACACGCCCGCATAGCGGAGCGGCAGGCTGTCCGCGTCGATGATCTCGTCCTGGTGCAACGCGGCCAGGGGCACCTCGGAGGTGCCCACCAGGAAGAGGTCATCGTCGGCGGTGGCATACACCGATGCGCGGTCGGCAGGAAAGAAGCCCGTGCCCACCAGCGCCTCCTCCCGCACCAGCACGGGCGGGATGACCGGCGTGAACCCCTCGTCCTGCAGCAGGTCCACGGCCCAGGACACCAGGGCCATCTGCAGCCGCACCATGGGCCCCAGCAGGTAGGCGAACCGCGCGCCCGAGGTGCGGGCCGCGCGCTCGAGGTCGATGCCCCCGAAGCCCTCGGCCAGCTCCACGTGGTCGCGTGCCCCGTGGGGGAACTGCGGTATCTCCCCCACCCGCCGGAGCTCCACGGCATCGTCCTCCCCGCCGTCGGGCGCCCCACCCTGGGCGATGTTGGGAAGGGTGAGCAGCAGTGCGTCGCGCCGGGCCTCGGCATCGCGCAGGCGCTCCTCGTCGGCCGCGGTGGCCTCCCTCAGCGCCCGCGCCTGTGCCTCCCTGTCCGGGGGCACGTCCTCACCCGCCTTCTTGGCCTGGCCGATCTCCTTGGCGATGCGCGTGCTCTCGGCCCGCTGGGCCTCCACCCCGGTGCGGATCTCGCGGCACTCGGCGTCGAGTGCGAGCACCTGGTCCAGCGCACCCGGGTCGCCGCGCCGCGCGAGCGCAGCGCGGACGACCTCGGGCTCCCTGCGGATCAGTCGGAGGTCAAGCAGGTGCGGCTACTGCTTGATGCTGTCGACGTACGCGACCACGTTGTCGAGGTCGGCCCCGCTCACGAGGCCGCCGGGCATGGCACCCCGCCCGTTCTCCACAATGCCCTTGATGCCCGCGGAGTCGAGCATGGTTGCGCTGAGCTGGGGGCCCACGCCCGCCTGCGTGCCGCCGGCCGGGTGGCAGCCCTGGCAGTTGGCCTCGAACACCGTCTTGCCGGCGGCCACGTCACCTGCGGCCCCGCCCGCGGCTGCGCCGCCGTCGGCAGGAGCCGGAGCGGCCTCGCCGTCGCCTGCCGCGCCGGTGTCAGCGCCGGGGGCCGGCACCGTCTTGCCCTCCGAGTCGGTCTGGGCGGCCGTGTTGGCCATGGTCTCGGCCTCCGCGGGGGTGACGGACGCCGAGTCGCTCGATCCGCAACCGGCACCGATGCCCACAAGGGCCACGGACGACAGCACGGCAGCAGCGATGGTGATTCCTCGACGCATTACTCGCTCCTCGGAGACGACGGGCATTGCCTACATGGCAACCTTACCCCCGACGGTACGCCGCGCGTCGGCGCCCTCCTGCCCGGGGGGCGGAACTCGGGAGGATTGCCTCGTGATTCAGGGACTCGGCAGGGACATTCCGCAGCTCGGCGCGGGCGTGTTCGTCCACCCCGCGGCCGTGGTGATCGGGCGCGTGTCGCTGGGCGAGGGCGCGTCGGTATGGCCATGCGCCGTGATCCGCGGCGACATCGAGGACATCCAGGTGGGCGCCGGGACCAACGTGCAGGATGGCGCCGTGCTGCATGCCGACCCGGGCTTTGCCTGCGTTGTGGGCGAGCGCGTGACGATCGGACACCGGGCCACCGTGCATGGCTGCTCCGTGGGCGATGAATCACTCATCGGCATGGGCGCCACGGTGCTGAACGGTGCGCGCATCGGGCGCCAGTGCATCGTCGGCGCCCACGCGCTGGTGCCGGAGGGCATGGAGGTGCCCGAGGGTTCTCTGGTGGTTGGCGTGCCCGCCCGGGTACGCCGCGAACTCACGCCCGACGAGCGGACGGGACTGGCTGCGCAGGCCGAGCGGTACATGGCGAACGCCTCGCGCCATGCGGCCGAGGCGTTCGCCACATGACCGACTAGGTGAGGGTGTACTCCGGGCCGCTGCCGCCCTCGGGGGGCGTGAGCTGCCCGCCCTTGGCGGTGATTGCCCCGCACTGCACGCAGTTGGGGTTGTTCATGCGCACGTGCACCATGCCGTTGCTCTCGGAGCCATCCACGATCTCATAGACCTTGGCCGGGCACATGTTCTCCCAGGAGACGGCCAGCTCCTTGGGCACCTCGGTGCGGATGCGGATGTGGTTGGGCTGGTCGTCGCGCGTCTTGTTGCCGCTCAGGAACACCGACGACAGCTTGTCGAACGTGTATTCGCCGTCCGGCTTCGGGTACTCGCGCTCGGGCCCGATGAGCACCGGCTCGTCGCGGTCGGCCCTGATGTTGACCTTCTTGGGGAAGCGACCACCCGTGGCCACCATCATGCCGGTGACCATGCCGCCGTACACGAACCCCTTCTGGTACGACGGGCGGAAGTTGCGCACCTTCCAGAGGTCCTTCCACACCTCGGAGTCCTTGATGGCCTCGGTGTAGTTCCAGAGCCCGGTGATCTCCTCGGAGGTGCCGTCCTTGATGGACTTGGCCACCTGCTCCGCCGCGATGATGCCCGACTTCATGGCGTAGCTCACGCCCTTGAGGGCCGCGGCGTTGAGGAAGCCGGCGGAGTCGCCGCACAGCACGGCGCCCGGCACGTGGAAGCGGCTGGGCAGGCCGTAGATGCCACCGGCGGGAAGCGTCTTGGCGCCCCACGCAACGCGACGGCCACCCTCCAGCACCTCGCGGAAGAGCGGGTGGGTCTTGACCTGCTGCAGCAGGTCGTGCGCCGACATGTTGGCGTCGGTGGCGTCGAGGCCGCAGACCATGCCGATGGACACCATGTTGCCGCCCATGGGGTACATCCACGAACCGCCGTACTCGCGCCACTTGGAGCCCAGGCGCAGCGGCCAGCCGATGGTGTGGATCACGCGGTCGAGGGGCTTCTCGACCTCCCACACCTCCTTGACGCCGATCTCGTAGATCTGCGTGCTGTCGTCGTCCAGCTCGAAGTGGGTGCGCAGCACGCCGGCCAGGTGGCCCTGGGTGCCCTCGCAGATGACCGTGACCTTGGCGCGCACTTCCACGCCGGGCTCGAACGTGGAGAGCTCCTCGCCCTCGCGCCCGCGGCCCTTGTCGCCGGTCTTGATGCCCACCACGCGACCGTCCTGCACCAGCAGCTGCTGCGCGTCGGTCTCGGGCAGCATGTAGGCCCCGTACTCCTCGGCCTGCTCGGCCATGAACCGCGACAGCTGGCTGATGCTCACCACCCAGTTGCCATCGTTGTGGAGGAACGGCGGCGTCGGGATCTTGATCTTCGAGCCCTTGCGCAGGAAGTACACCGACTCCTTGTGGACCTCCTCGAACACGCCGGGGGTCTCGCCGGGGGCGGCGTCGGGAAACAGCGACTTGAACGGGCCGGGGCGCATGACCGAGCCCGACAGCAGGTGTGAGCCGGGCCCCTTGCCCTTCTCGACGATGGCGATGGGCACCTCGCCCAGGCTCTCCATGAGCTCCTCGTCCTCGGCCATGAGCTGGCCCAGGCGGATGGCGCCCGCAAGCCCTGAGGGGCCCGCCCCCACGAACAGCACGCCCACCTCGATGTACTCGTCCTCCCCCGCCTCGGGGGCCATCACGTAGTCGGACGGCCTGTGGCGCGGCGGGTATTCGGCGGGGATGGTGCTCATGGCGGGCTCACCTTGAGGTTCTGTGGTCGGTCAGTATCGATAAAAAACCACGCAATTGCAGGGCTTTAATGGAGCATAGCGGATTCGAACCGCTGACCTCCTGGGTGCGATCCAGGCGCTCTCCCAACTGAGCTAATGCCCCTCGCGATGCGAGATGCTAGCGCGGCGCGGTGACGGCGTCACCCCCGCTATTGTGCGCCGCCGTGCTGGACATCAATGCCCACATACTCCCCGGAATCCACGCCGCCACCCCCGACGCCGACGCCTCCGTCGCGGCCGCCGCGCGCCTGGCCGCGTCGGGCGTGCAGCGTGCCGTGGCGCCCGCGCTCATCGGGGACGACCCCGGCGCGGCCCTCGCTGCGGCCGACCAGGCGCGGGAGGTGCTACAGCAGGCCCTCGCCGATGTCGACGCCCCCCTGCAGCTGCTTCCCGGGGCGGTGGTGCCCCTGGCGCAGATCCCCGCACTCGAACCCTCCGTCCTCGGGCGGTGCACCGTAGGCGGCGGTGGCCGCTGGCTGATCGCCACCCTGCCCGATGCCGGGTGGCCCCTGGACATCGGCTCCATCATTGACGGACTCCAGCTGGCGGGCCTCGGCCTGGTACTGGCTCACCCAGAGCACGCCGAGGCCGTGCAGCTGTCGCCGGATCGCCTGCGCGACGTACTGGGCCGCGGGGCCCTGGTGCAGTTGGCGGCCGGCAGCCTTGATGGGGTGCATGGCGCCCGGGCCGAGCGCACCGCCTTCGACCTGCTGCGCAACGGCATGGTCACGGTGGTGGCATCGGATGCCCCGTCACGCACGGGGCACTCACTCGACTTGGCGGTCGCTCTTGACGTGCTGGAGCGCGTGCTCCGTCGCCCTCGGGACGAGGTGGCGTGGATGCTCTCCACGGGACCGGAGCGCATCGCGGCCGGGGAGCCCGTGCGCGCGCCCCGCCTGGTACCGCAGCCCCGTACCGCCCCGGGCTAGGTGCCCCGCCCCGCCGCGATGGCCGCATGCGTGCGCGGCAGGCCATCTTCCACGGCGGTCACCGGGCTCCAGCCCAGCACCTGGGCCGCGCGGGCCCAGTCGAGGCAGCTGCGCTGCAACTCTCCCGTGCGTGCGGGCGCGAACACCGGCTCTCCCCCGCCCAGGATGCGCACCAGGTCGAGCACCGACACCTCCCGCCCGGTGCCGATGTTCAGGGTCACGTCGCCCGGGCCGCCCTCGGCACGCATGAATGCGTCCACCACGTCGTCCACGTACACGTAGTCGCGGGTCTGCAGCCCGTCGCCGAACACCGTCATCGGCTCGCCGTCGATGAGCTTGCCCGAGAAGATGGCCACCACCCCGGCCTCGCCGTGGGGATCCTGTCGCGGGCCGTACACGTTGCCTAGGCGCAGGCGGGTGGTGGCCAGGCCGTACAGCCGGCCGTACAGGGCGCAGTAGCCCTCGCCCGCAAGCTTGCTCTGCCCGTAATGCGACATGGGCCGCGGCTCGGCGCTCTCCGGCGTGGGGATGGCAAGGCCCTCGTACTCCCCATATGACCCGCCACCCGTGGCGGCGAACACCACGGTGGCATCCACGGCGCGCGCCGCCTCCAGCACCGACAGGGTGCCGCCGATGTTCACGTCGGCGTCGAACGCCGGGCCGGCGATGGCCTTGCGCACGTCCGCCTGCGCGGCCAGGTGGAAGATGGCCACCGGCGACGCCTGGCGCACCACGTCGGCCACGGCAGCGGCGTCCCGGATGTCCACCCGGTGAAAGCGCGCCTGGGGCGGCACGTTGTGCTGGTGCCCGGTGGACAGGTCGTCCACCACGTGCACCTCGCGCCCATCGGCCACCAGGGAATCGGCCAGGGTGGAGCCGATAAAGCCAGCGCCCCCGGTCACCACCACCGCTCCGCGCGACCCCACTGCTAGCCTCGCCGGGCCATGCTGGCCCCATCTCGCAACGACATCCTCCACCCCTCCGGGTCGCGGTCGCGCGGGAGCATGGCCCACCCCGCAGCGGGGCGCAAGCGCGGGTGAGCCGGGGCACGCAGCAGGGCCCTCGCCCCGAGGTGCTGGCCCGACTGGCCGTGGGCGCATCCGAGGCCCAGTCGCGAAGGCCCCGCTCCTCCCGCGCGCGCCTTCTGGGCCTCGTGCTCTGCGCGGTCACGGCGGGCACGGTGGTGGGCGCCATCGTGGCGGTGGGCGGACCGTGACCGGCACCTTCATCTCGCTCGAGGGCGTGGATGGCTCCGGCAAGAGCACCCAGGCCGTTATGTTGGCCAACGCCATGCGCGAGCGCGGGAGGGAGGTGATCCACGTGCGCGAGCCCGGCGGAACGCCGCTTGGCGAAGCGGTGCGTGACGTGGTCCTGGGTCCCGACGCCATGAGCCCGTGGTCCGAGGCCTTCCTGTTCGCGGCTGCCCGCGCGCAGCTCGTGGTGGACGTCATCCAACCCGCGCTCGACGCCGGCACGTGGGTGGTGGCCGACAGGTTCCTCGACTCGTCGCTTGCATACCAGGGGGCCGCCCGGGGGCTGGGAATCGACCGCGTGGCCGCCATCAACGCGCCCGGTATCGGTGCCTGCATGCCCGATCTCACCATCGTCCTCGACATCGCCCCAGGGGCGGCCACCGACCGACGGGCCGACCGAGGCAGCGTGGATCGCATCGAGGACGAGGGCGAAGCCCTGCAGGAGAGCGTGGCCGAGGGTTACCGCGAGGTGGCGCGTCTCTACCCGGACCGGGTCCACCTGGTGTCGGCCGAGGGGTCGCTGGATGAGGTG
>JADHKZ010000052.1 GCA_016780995.1 Thermoleophilia bacterium
TGCCACCCCGGGTGCCACGCGCCCGAGCAGCAGGTGGTCCGATACCCGTTCGGCGGCCACGTCGCACAGCGTGGCGACGATGGGGCGCGCGGCACTGGGCACGCCCGGCGGGCAGCCCATGCGCGCGGCCACCGAACCATCGGCATGCACCCATGCCGCCCGCACGCGCGCCGGATCGCCGATGGTGGACACGGCTACCTGGGCGTCGCAGTTCGCATCGGGCGGCAGCACGAGTTGCACCGGATGGCCCAGAACGCGCGCGAGGCGCTTTCGGGCCTGCGAGTCGCCCTCCATGCCGGAACGTTAGAACGGGCGCGCGTCTACAGTCCGTCCATGGCCACATCTCCCATCCGCCTCGTCCTGGAGGCACCCGACATCATCCTGATGCAGCGCCCGGAATCACCGGCGCTGGTCCACGGGCGCATCGATCCCTCGGCGCACCCCGGCCTGGAGGCGCTGTGGCACGACGAGGACGGCCCAAAGGGCTCCGCGGCCGTGGAGCGCGTGGGCGACGACCTGGTGTGCCGCGCGTCCATCACCGCGCCGGTGGAGGTGCAGCTGGACGTCGTGCTGGGGCTCCCGGACGACCAGGCGGCGGGGTTGGAGCGCCGGCCCACGGCGATGGTGATGATCTACCCGGATGACGAGGCGCGCGCCGCGGGCCTGTCGGACTTCCGCACGGGCGGCGTGCGCGGCGACTGGGTGCGCCTGGGCATCGTGTTGCCCTTCGCGCCCACCGACGCGCTCCGGGGCGGCGCCTAGAGGTAGGGGAGGGGATCCACCGCGGCGCCCCCGAAGCGGATCTCGAAGTGCAGGTGGGGGCCGGTGGACCTGCCGGTATTCCCGATGCGGCCGATGACCTGGCCGATGGCCACCGGAGTGCCCGTGGCCACGGCAAAGGCGCTCAGGTGCGCGTAGCGCGTCTGCTCGCCGCCCCCGTGGTCCACCACGATCAGGTTGCCGTACGCGCCTGATGCGGCCGCCGTGATGACCACGCCCGCCTTGGCGGCCCGCACCGGACGCCCGGTGGGAGCGGCGATGTCCAGGCCCTCATGCATGCGGCCCCAGCGCGGCCCGAATGGCGAGCTCACCACGCCGTTGGCCGGCCATACGAACCCCGCCGCCGACGGCGTGGTGTCGTTGGGCTGGGGCACCGGGTACTCGTCGAAGCCTCCCGAAGCGTTGCGCACCCCTCCGGGGGCGGATGCCACCGCCCGCACCTTGACGCCGAGCCTGCGCAGCACCCGGGCGTCGGCGATGCCGGTGGGCTTGACCTTCATGCGTCGCTGGAGGATGCGCACGCCCGCCCGTGTGCGCTTCCCGTATGCCCCATCAACCGGAACCTTGATGCCACGCTTGCGCAGGGCCCGCTGCAGCGTCTTCACCGATGATCCGCGTGCGCCGTAGCGGAGCTGCTGTGACGTAGCGGCCGGACTCGCGGTGACCGGGGCCGGTGCGACAGTTGCGGGCGCCGGGGCCTGGGGCGCGGGCGCCTGCGGCGTGGCGGGCGCGGGCGCCTGCGCGGTGCCGCCGTCGGGCAGGGGAGGGGCCGGGGCCTGCTGGCCCGCGGCGGTGGCGGCCGGGAGGAGCGCCATCGCGGCGATCCCGGCGAGGAGTGCGAAGGGCTTCCCGGCCATCGAGGCGACGACCCTAGCGGAGTGTCCGGGCGTGTGTGCCACGCGGGTTCCTTGGCCGCCCCCGCCCCGGATCCCTGCCCGGTTTCGCGCCCGCGTGACCCCGGCAACGCGAATTTCCCCGGCATGGGGCACAATTCGCCCATGAACGAACCCCGCGTGATGGTCGATGGCCAGCTGGTGCCCGAGGGGCAGGTGCCCCTGATCCCGCTTGACGACGCCATCGTGCGCGGGGACGGCGTGTTTGAGGGCCTGCGGCTCTACGGACACCGTGCGCGCACCCTGGAGGCGCACCTCGACCGCATGGAGCGCTCGGCCGACATGGTGCGGCTGCCGTTCGATCGCGACCTCATTCGCGCCGAGGTGGAGCGGTTCTCCGCTGCCACCAGCGCCGCGGAGTGCGGCCTGCGCGTGATGCTCACCCGCGGCGGGCACCGCATCCTGCGCGAGGAGGCCTTTTCCCCCGAGGCCCCCGACGGCTGGTCGGTGCTGCCGGTGCCGCACCGCATCACGCCTCTCCTGGTGGCCTCGAAGACCCTCAGCTACGCGGCCAACATGCAGGCCGCCCGCCTGGCCGCGGAGGCGGGGGCCGACACCGCGCTGCTCGTGGATGCCGACTCGGACGCCGTGCTGGAGTGCCCGGTGGCGAGCTTCGTGTGGATCGAGGGCGACGACCTGGTGGCACCACCGCTGGAGACAGGGATCCTCGACTCCATCACGCGCCGGCTCATCGCCGAGGTGACGCCCCTGCACGTGCGCGCCCGCACGCTGGACGACCTGGCGCAGGCCGATGGCGCGCTGGTCATCTCCACCGTCCTCGAGAGCCGCGTCGTGCGCGAGGTCAAGGGCATCGCGCAGTACGACCCGCAGGGCCGGCGCATCACCGAGATCGCGGGCGCCCTTCGGGAACTGTGCATGACGGGCGACCCCGACGGCGGGAGGGCGGTCCCCGCCTGACCGTTTGGCTGCGCCCGTCCGCGCGGCGTGCAATGATCCGCCCATGCCGTGGTGGGTAATCCTCATAATCGTCGTGGCCGTGGTGCTGCTGGTCATCTGGCTGGTGGCGCTCTACAACCGTCTGGTGCGCCTGCGGGTGGAGGTGCAGCAGGGGTGGGCCAACATCGACGTGCAGCTCCGTCGCCGGTATGACCTGATCCCCAACCTGGTGGAGACGGTCAAGGGCTACGCCGAGCATGAGCGCGGCGTGTTCCAGCGCGTCACCGAGGCCCGCACCGCGGCCATGGACGCCAAGGGACCGGCGCAGGCGGGGGAGGCCAACTCCTTCCTGGCCCAGGCCCTGGGAGGCCTGTTCGCCGTCGCCGAGAACTACCCCGACCTCAAGGCGTCGGCCAACTTCCTGCAGCTGCAGACCGAGCTTGCCAACGTGGAGGAGATGCTCGCCGCGGCCCGCAGGTACTACAACTCGACGGTTGCCCAGTACAACGCCACGCAGCACACGGTGCCCTCGAACGTGGTCGCGAGGTTCGGCGACTTCTCCGAGGCGGAGTTCTTCGAGGAGGAGGACGAGGCCGTGCGGGCGGCGCCGCAGGTGTCGTTCCAGCAGTAGGTGACGCTCCAGCAGCAGATCCGGTCGAACCGGTGGAGGACCCTGCTGCTGTTCGTGCTGTTCGCGGTCCTGATCGCCGTCATCCTGGGGGCCGTCTCGCTCGTGGCGGACGTCTCGTTGCTCATCGTCGTGGGCATCGGGCTCATCATCTACGGCGTCGTGATGTGGTTCGCATCGGGGTCGATGGTGGCGTCGCTGGCCGGCGCGCACCCCATCACGCGTCAGGAGCACCCCGAGCTGTGGCAGGCGGTGGAGGCCGCTGCCGTGGGGGCGGGGCTCCCCAAGACGCCCGACGTGTACATCATCGACGACCCGGCGCCCAACGCGTTCGCGGCCGGTCGGGACCCCAAGCATGCCTACGTGGCGGCCACGACCGGCCTGCTGCAGGTAATGGGCCCACGCGAGCTCAAGGCCGTGATGGCGCACGAGATCGCGCATGTGCGAAACCGCGACGTGCGGTTGATGTCGCTGGCCGCGGTCCTCGCCGGCGTGTTGCTGATCCTCTCGGACATCCTGCTGCGGGTGCTGGTATTCGGGGGAGGGCGCAACAACAACAACCCGCTGGCCCTGGTGGGCGTGATCGTTGCCCTCATCCTGGCGCCCATCGGGGCGGCCATGATCCAGATGGCCCTGTCGCGCCGCCGCGAGTACCTGGCGGATGCATCGGCGGCGGAGATCACGGGCGACCCCGAGGGCATGGCGCGCGCGCTGGCGGTGCTGGAGGCCGACACGCGCCAGGTGAGCCACATCGGCCGGGCGACCGCGCACCTGTACATCGAGTCGCCGCTGGTCAAGGGCCGTGGGCTGTTCGGCAGCCTGGGTGGCCTGTTCCAGACGCACCCGCCCCTGGACGACCGCATCGCGGCGCTGGAGACGTCTGGTGGGTTCACGCTGGACCGATCGTTCCTGTCCGCGGTCCCGGTGCAGTAGGGGCGGCGGGCCACGGTGCGTATGTGCATAACAATCATTTCCGCGCGGTAGGGGGCGTCTCCGCCGTGTCCACGGGAGAAGGCTTCCACACCGCCCGTGACCGGGCGCGCCCCGAGCTCCTGTGGTTCATGCGCAACGAGCAGGTGCTGGACCGGTGGCCCGTGCTGGCCGAGCCCTGGGCGCGTCGCATCGAGGACCGTCGCCAGGCCGAGATCAACCCGCCGGACCGCGACATCACGTACCTCCACGGCGCCGGCCGCTAGCCCGATTCAGCGGGATCGCCGCCGGGCGTCCTCGAACCGTCGCCTGTCACGCTTGGTGGGTCGACCGGCCAGGTCCGCACCGGGCGGCGGCGGCGCCATCCTGCGCATCATCCGGTCCCTCTCGCGGGCCTCCACGCTCTCCTGGGTCTCCTCATACAGGGCCTGGGCCTCGCTGGCCGGACCGCGGCGGTCCGACAGCCCCGTGACCACGATCACCATCGGGCTGTGGCCCGGCCGGGTGATCTCGATGGAATCGCCCGGACGCACGTCGCGCGCGGGCTTGGCGCGTTGGCCGTTCACGTGCACGCGCCCGCCCTGCACTGCCTCGGTGGCCTGCCCGCGCGTCTTGAACATGCGCGCTGCCCACAGCCATTTGTCCAGCCGCACCCTGTCCGCACCGGCTCCCATGCAGGCCATTGTCCCATCCCGGCGCAGCGGCCCCGCCTCTGACACAATCGGCACATGGTCATGAGCGCGCTGTCGTGCCTTTGGGACGACCCGGATAACTGCCCGCAGGTGCGCGTGGACGGCGTCACCGGGCGCCGCTACTGTCGGCTGTGCGGCCCCGAGCCCGCCGATGTGGCCGAGGCCCGGTTGCGCGCCGAGGCCGAGAAGTCGGCAGCGGCGTCCGAGGAGCCGGCCGCGTAGCGCAGGTCCCCCGCGCCGCCCGGTTGATCGGTTGGGTCATCCCCGCTCAGAGCGACATTTTCCTTGACGACGAAACCTTGACAAGAGTTGGACAGGCATGTTGGATAGTCCCAACACGAACTCACGCGAACTGATCGAGGAAAGCGTCATGTACCGCTACTCCCGCGCCATGTACCGAGACCTGCTCCCCTATCTGCTGCAGGGTCAGATTCGCCCCGAACTCGGCCAGCGGCTACTGCTGTCGGCCTGCGAGCGCAACATCGAGCGCCTCGCCCGGGACCATCGCCGCTTCGCGCGGCCCGCCGCTTCGCTGTTCGAAGATGTACGTGCCCTCTTCCCCGTGTCGCGCCAGCTGCTGGTGTACGACATCATCGAGGCGCACATGTCGGCCGCCATGGAGTTCCTGGATGCCGAGATCGCCGAGCGCGGTTCTGCCGACCTCCTCCGCTGCCGGGCGACCAACCGCAAGGGCAAGGCCTGCCAGCGCGTGCCGGTGACCGGCTCCGACTACTGCCCGTCCCACCGCTACATGGAGAAGCTCCAGGCATCGCGCGCGGACGACATGCTTGCGGCGTAGCAACCGCGAAAGCCAGGGAGATGTGACGTGACGGGGCGCAGCAGCGCCCCGTCGCAGTTTCCGGCGGAGACGGACGCCGCCGGGCGCTTCGTGCGCCAGGAGTCGGCGTTCCGGCAGTGGGTGAGCCCGGACGGCCCGCATCCGCCGCAGGCGGGCCGGTACCACCTGTACGTGTCGCTTGCCTGCCCGTGGGCGCATCGCGTGGTCATCGCGCGTGTGCTCAAGGGGCTCATGGACGTGGTGGGCATGACGGTCGTTGATCCCGTCCGGGACGAGCGCGGTTGGGCATTCCGGGATGGACCGGGACACTCCGCCGACCCGGTGAGTGGGTTCGAGTTCCTCGCCGAGGCATATGCCCTGAC
This sequence comes from Thermoleophilia bacterium, assembly GCA_016780995.1. Lineage (GTDB taxonomy): Bacteria > Actinomycetota > Thermoleophilia > Miltoncostaeales > Miltoncostaeaceae > SYFI01. The sequence continues at coordinate 5,982 of JADHKZ010000052.1, forward strand.
GGACCCCGCCTGGTCCGGCCGCGTGACGGTGCCCGTGCTGTGGGATCGGGAGGCCGGTTGCATCGTGAACAACGAGTCCGAGGACATCCTGCGGATGCTTGACACCGGGTTCGGGCCGCTGGCGTCGTCAACGCCGGTCCTGCGACCCCCCGACCTGGTGGAGGCCATCGACGAGGTGAACGGCTGGGTATACCCCGCCATCAACAACGGGGTGTACCGCGCAGGGTTCGCGTCGTCGCAGGCTGCGTACGACGAGGCCGTGGCCGGCGTGTTCGAGCGCATCTCCCGTGCGGAGGACATCCTTCGCGAGCAGCGGTGGCTCGCGGGCAACCGGTTCACCGAGGCCGACATCCGGCTGTTCACGACCCTCGTGCGATTCGACCCCGTCTACCACACGCACTTCAAGTGCAATGCCCGCCTCGTGGCGGACAGTCCGGCGCTCCTCGGGTTCGTCCGTGACGTGGCGCAGGTGCCGGGCGTCATGGACACCATCGACATGGACCACATCAAGCGGCACTACTACCTCACCCATCCACGCCTGAACCCGGCGGGCATCGTGCCGGTGTCCGATGGCCCCGACCTCACAGCGCCGCACGGGCGCCACGCAATGGGCCCGGCGGTGTCCCCGGGCTAGCTGAGGGGGCGGGCTGCCAGCGCCGAGAGGATGCGCTCGGCGCGGGCGCTCTGGTCGTCCCACCACTCGGCGCGCTCGTCGGGGCGGTCTTCGGTGTGCTGGGCCGCCTCCTCGATCACCCGTCGCGCGGCCTCGCGCAGCGCGCCCTCCACCTCGGGTGGCGGCCACGTGACCCCGGGCTCCCCCGGCGCCCCCAACCCCTCCACGGCGTCCCCGAGGCACGCGATCCCCAGCGCGTCCTCGATGGCCGAGGTGCGTGCCAGTTTGCCGGCCGCGCACCACAGGGCCAGCGCCACCGTGGCGCGGGCGTCCTCGAGCAGCGTGGGATCGAGGTCGAGCATGGGATCCTGATCGCTCATCCGAGGTAAACTAAGGCCCCGCAGCGAGATTTCGCGCGAGATCGGTAGGGTGCCCGCGTGCCCGGGGAACCCAGTGCAGGAAACGCCATCCAGGCCGAGGGCCTGCGCAAGGCGTTCGGCAAGACGCAGGCGCTGGACGGCGTGGACCTCGCGGTGCCCCGCGGGATCGTCTACGGGCTCCTCGGTCCCAATGGGGCCGGCAAGAGCACGGTGGTGCGCATCCTCTCCACCCTCCTGCGCCCGGACTCCGGATCGGCCACCGTGGACGGCATCGACGTGCTGCGTGATCCGGGCGCGGTGCGCCGCCACATCGGGCTGGCGGGCCAGTACGCCGCCGTGGACGAGTACCTCACCGGCCGCGAGAATCTGGTGATGTTCGGCCGGCTGTCGGGCCTCCGCAAGTCCGTGGCCCGCGAGCGCGCCGACGAGTTGCTCGAGCGGTTCGACCTCGTGGACGCCGCTGACCGTCCGTCCAAGGGCTATTCCGGCGGCATGCGCCGCAGGCTTGACCTGGCCGCAAGCCTGGCCTCACGCCCTCCCATCCTGTTCCTCGACGAACCCACCACCGGGCTCGACCCGCGCAGCCGCCTCGGGATGTGGGGAATCATAAACGAGCTGGTGGGTGACGGCACCACGGTGCTGCTCACCACGCAGTATCTGGAAGAGGCCGACCGGCTTGCCGCCCGGATCGCCGTGATCGACCACGGGCGGGTCATCGCCGAGGGCACGCCCGCGCAGTTGAAGGCCCGCGTGGGCGGTGAGGCCCTTGAGGTGGCGGTGGTGGACGCGGCCGACCTCGAGGCCGCCCGCGCCATCGTGGCGGGCGTGGCGAGTGACGAAGTGTTCGTGGAGCCCGAGCGACGTCGCGTGCGCGCCGCCGTGGCGGACGGTCCGTCCGCCCTCGGGCGGGTGTCGGCCGAGATCGGGGCGGCGGGCATCGCCACCGAGGACCTGGGCCTGCACCGGCCCACGCTCGACGAGGTGTTCCTGGCACTCACGGGTCGGCCGGCCGCGGAGGAGGCCGAGTGAACCCGGCGCGCGCCCTTCGCGATTCGGGGATCATCCTCTGGCGGCAGCTGGTGCAGCTGCCGCGCATCCCCGAGGTGCTGGTCTTCGCGCTGATCCAGCCGGTGATGTTCGTGCTGCTGTTCCGCTACGTCTTCGGCGGTGCTATTGCCACGCCCGGCGAGAGCTACGTCAACTACCTGATGCCGGGGATCTTCGCGCAGACCGTGGCATTCGGTGCCGTGGCCAGCGGCATCGGCCTGGCCGAGGATCTGCGACGCGGCATCATCGACCGATTCCGGTCGCTGCCGATGGCGCGGTCGGCCGTGCTGGTGGGCCGCACGGTGTCGGACCTGGTGCGGAACTTCGCGGTGGTGGCGGTGATGTACGTGGTGGGGCTGCTCGTGGGCTTCCGGCCCGAGGGCTCCATCGCCGCGCAGGTGCTGGCCTTCCTGCTGCTGCTGCTCACCTCGTTCGCCTTCTCGTGGATCGGGGTGGTCATCGCGCTCAGCATGAAGACCGTCGAGGCGGTGCAGTCGGCCGGCTTCATCTGGCTGTTCCCGCTCACCTTCGCCAGCTCCGCCTTCGTGCCCACGGACACCATGCCCACATGGCTGCAGGTGTTCGCGGACAACCAGCCGTTCACCATCGTCGTCAACGCCGTGAGGGCTCTCTTCCTCGACCAGCCCGTAGGTAACTACGTGTGGCTCACACTGGCCTGGATGATCGGCATCACCGCGGTCATGATCCCGCTGGCCACCCGGCAGTACCGCCGCCGCAGCGCCTAGTCCGAGTCGGGTTTCCGCGCGATGGCCGCCTCGAGGCGATCCAGGCGCGCTCGCAGGTCATGGATGAGCGCGTGCGCGTCATCGTGGTGTTCCCCACCTTGCACTCCCCCCGGGTCCTGGTCGGATGGGGCGGGCGCCGGCGCGCCCGAGTCCCCGGATGCGCTGCTGGAGCCCGATGAGGGGTTGAGGAACGTTGACGCCACCCATGCGGTGAAGATGGCGATGATCGCCACCCCCGCGAAGATCATGATGGTGGCCACCACCTCGCCGCCCGGCGTGACGGGGTAGTAGTCGCCGTAGCCCACGGTGGTGACCGTGACCACCCCCCACCAGAGCGCCTCACCGCCCGTGCGGATGTTTGCCCCGGGGGCGTCGGCCTCGAACCACAGCACGGCGAGGCCACCGAACTCGAGCACGATGATGAGGAGTCCGAGCACGAGGAACAGCGTGCCGTTGGCGCGGTGGGCGACGAACCACCGGATGGTGTTGCGCCAGCCGAACTCCCGGAACCCCTGGAGCACGCGGTACAGGCGGAACAGGCGCAGCAGGCGGCCGTAGGGCAGGCTGCCGAGCAGGTCGAGCCACCCGCCCCCGCGGTTCATGTACTTCCACCGCTGACCCTTCGCCAGCTTCAGGCGGTAGCCGAAGTCGGCCAACAGGATGACCGTGAAGATCGGCTCCATGAAGATCAGCAGGCCCGTGACCTTGCTCTCGCCCGGCACGGAGATCATCAGCAGGATCCAGTTAGTGATCGACAGCACCGTGACGATGACGATGAACATGTCGTAGCCCGGCTTGATGCTGCCGCGCAGGATCATCCTCGCCATGACGTCGTCGCTTGCCACGGCGGGCTTCGGGGTACTCGCCACGCTGGCCCTTTCGCCCCCCGCCGGGCATTCCCTTGTGGGGGTGCTCAGCCCAGGAGGGGCGAGGTCGCGACGGTGGCGTCGATGGCCTCCTGCACCTCCTGGCGGGATGCGGGCGGTCCAGCGCGGGTGATGGGCGCGTCTTCAGAGGTCCACCCCGTTGCCGCTGGGGAGCATGCGGCCGCCGCCGCGATGGACGCCCACTCCTCGGGCATGTCGGGCGCCAGCGCCACCCCCGCCATGGTCGCCATGAGCATTGCCCACGCCCGGGGTGGTGCATTGCAGGGGTCATAGCCCCCGCCCGCCAGCGCCACCCAGCGGCCGGCGCACACCTCGTCGGCCAGGGAATCCAGCGCCCCCCACAGTTCCGGATACAACGGCATCGTGGTGCGCAGGTGCGAGAGGGGATCGGCGTGGTGGTGGTCCACGCCGTTCTGGGTGACCAGCACGTCCGGCGCGAAGGCCCGTACGGCCGGGGCGATGACTTGTGCCATTGCCATGCGATAGGCGTCGTCCCCGGACTCAGGAGGCAGCGCCACGTTCACGGCCGATCCCGGGGCGCGAGGACCGCCGGTCTCGTCGGGGAACCCGCTGCCCGGGAACAGGTAGCGCCCGCTCTCGTGCACCGACACCGTGAGCACATCGGGGTCGTCCCAGAAGAACCCCTGCGTCCCATCGCCATGGTGGACGTCCAGGTCCACGTACGCGATCCGGCGCACGCCGCACGCCCGCAGCGCGAGGATGGCCACCGCCGTGTCGTTGTACACCCCGAAGCCGCTCATGCGGTGGGGCAGGCCGTGGTGCGCGCCACCCGCCGGCACGAGCGACCGGAGGGCTTCCCCCTCCCCCACTAGCTCGCCGGCCTGCCACGCCGCAGCGGCCAGTCGGGCGGAATCGGAGTGCATCGCCGCGTAGGGGTGCACATCCGGCGTCACGCCCCACTGGCGGGCCTCCGGCGCGGCCGCCAGGACGGGCCGGGCGCTGAACACCTGGATGGCCCGGATGAACGCGGGCGCGAACATGGTGGCCAACTGGTCCTCCGGCATAGCGGGTGGGCCGGGGAGCACCCGCACGCCCGGCGCATCCAGCAGGCCGGATGACCCGGCCAGCGCCATGGCGAGCTGGTGGCGGCGCCGATCCGCGGGGTGGTCGGCGTAGTCCATTCCGTGGTCGGGCGAGTGGATGACCGCCAGCCGGGTGCTCACGCCGCCTCCGTCATGACGTTAGGATCGATGCATGGCCGACCGAGTCAACCAGATCGAGGACGCCGTGCTGCGGCACCTCCGGGCGTCGGGCGAGCCCGTGCGCGAGGCATTCCTGTTCGAGCGGGTGCGGGCGGACGGCGTGGACGTGGACGGCGAGGCGTTCATCGCCGTGCTCATGCGCATGGAGGTGGAGGGGCACGTGCACGTGGACCCCGCGCGTGACGAGGTGCGCGACCCGCAGCCCTTCCAGCCCCGGTTCTGGCGGGTCATCCAGTAGCCCCCGGCGTCGTCGGCAGGCGGATCACGAACATCCGGTTCCAGTTCTTGCCCGTGACGATGACGTTCCCGGTGACGGGATCGCGTGCGATTCCATTGAGCACGTCCGCCCCGGGGGCGATGCGGCTGCGAAGGCCCGAGAGGTCGAGCCACCCGCGCACGGCGCCATCCCGCGGGCGTATCAGGGCGATCCGATTACCTGGCCATACGTTGGCCCAGATGAGGCCACCGATCAGCTCGAGTTCATTCAACCGGTCCACGGGGCGCCCCCCATCCCGAACGACCACTGTTCTCGTCACCCGCAGGTCGCGGGCGCGCAGCCAGCGCAGGCGAGCGGTGCCGTCGCTGGCCACGAGGCGCCCGCCCTGGGTCGTGATGCCCCAGCCCTCCCGGGGGTAGCGCAGCGTCGCCACGCGACGCAGGCTGTTGGGGGACACGCGGTAGGCCACGCCGTCGAACCAGGTGAGCTGCCAGGCAACCCCCCGCAGCACCGTCACGCCCTCTGCCCAGACCGGGGCGGGGAGGTAGCGGATGGCGAGCACCCTGCCGGTGGCCGGGTCGACGCGCCGGATTGACGACTGGCCCGTGCCCTGTGGGCAGCAGTCGCCCGTGCTCTCGAGGAGCTCCCCGCGGTGGGCCACCAGCCCCTGCGTGAAGGCCCGGGGGTCGTGCGGGCGCACGTCCACGAGCTCCCAGGGAATGGCGGGAGCCGCGACGGCCGTGGCCATCGATGATGCGGCGATGACCCCGATAACAGCGGCGCAGATGGCGGCGATGACGCGCGTCATGCCGTTGATTATCGCCGCGTCCCCGGGGTGCGGGGAAGCCCGCGGTTCCCCGTCCACACGCGCCAGACAGGATTCGAACCTGTGACCTTCGGTTTCGTAGACCGACGCTCTATCCGACTGAGCTACTGGCGCGGGACCGCGCGCTGCGCGGTGCGGCGGCCACCGTATCAGAGGATCGGGCCCACCCTCACGCGCACGATTCGCGACCCGTCCATCTCCAGCACGGTGAGCTCGAAGCCATGCGAGGAGTTGACCTCCCCCACGTCCGGCAGGTGCTCCATGGCGTGGAGTAGCGCACCGCCCACCAGCGATCTCACCGCGGGCTCGCCCACGGCACCGATCGCGAGGCCGGCGAACGTGATTGCCACCTGGATGGACGAGATGAGCCGTGTGGGGCGCGCCGTGACGAACGCGTACTCGGCCGCCACGAAGGACGCGCTCTACGCGACCAGCAGGAAAAGGAGCACGATCTGCAGCCCGGTGCTCGTCGGGCGCCCCTACTCGGAGGCGGGGGCTCGTCGTCCCCCGGCTCGACGGCGGGCGCGGCGGAGGCATGTGCGGGTTTGGTGCCGCTCACCGAACGTAGCGGACGGGAGTCGACATCCCGGCGCGTGCTCGAGGCGGCGCGTCACCCCCGGCGGGGAGTGACG
>JADHKZ010000053.1 GCA_016780995.1 Thermoleophilia bacterium
CGCCGACCCCGGGCAGGCGGAGCGCACCTGCTGGGCCGGCGACCATCGCCATGTCATCCCCGCGGACCCGGCCGTGGCGGCCGCGGCCGCTTCACTCGACCTCACGGAGGCAGCGTGACCACCAGTGCCCCGGCCTGCGCCATCCCGGCGCCCGAGGAGACCGTGCCCGAGGCGGAGCTCATCGCCCGCGCCACCGCGGCGCGCGAGGCACTGGGCGATCGCCTGGTGGTGCTGGGCCACCACTACCAGAAGCACGAGGTCATCCGGTTCGCGGACATCACCGGTGATTCGTTCCTGCTGGCGCGGCGCGGGGCCGAGGCCACCAGGGCCGACCTGGTGGTGTTCCTGGGCGTGTACTTCATGGCCGAGGCCGCCGACATCCTGGCGCAGCCGCACCAGCGGGTGGTGCTGCCCGACCTCGGCGCCGGCTGCCACCTGGCCGAGTGCGCCGACATCTTCACGGTGGACGACGCCTGGAGCCAGATCTCCCGGGCGTTCCCCGACCGCACCATCGTGCCGCTCACCTACATGAACTCCGGCGCCGACCTGAAGGCCTTCGTGGGCCGCAATGGCGGAGCGGTATGCACGTCGGGCAACGCGGTGCGCGCGTTCGAGTGGGCCCGCGCGCAGGGCGACATGGTGTTCTTCTTCCCCGACGAGCACCTCGGCCGCAACACGGCGGCGCGGCTGGGCATCGACCCCGCGGCGCCCGTGGTGTGGGACCCGCGCCAGGCCGAGCTCGGCGGAATCGCCCCCGACGCGCTGGGCGCCGCCGAGATCGTGCTGTGGAAGGGCTTCTGCAACGTGCACACGGGGTTCACGGTGCGGCAGGTCGAGGAGGCCCGCGCGGCGCACCCCGACGTGACCGTGATCGTGCACCCCGAGTGCCCGCGCCCCGTGGTGGAGGCGGCGGACGAGGACGGCAGCACCGAGTACATCATCCGGCGCCTGGACGAGATGCCGGCGGGATCCACCGTGGCCATCGGCACCGACTGGAACCTGGTGGACCGCCTGCGCCTCAATCACCCGGACAAGACGGTCTTCTGCCTGAAGGAGGACCTGTGCCCGTGCGTCACCATGAACCGCATCACGCTGCCCAAGCTCACGTGGACGCTGGAGAACCTGGCGGCCGGTGACGTGGTGAACGTGGTGCAGGTGGAGGAGCAGATGGCGGCCGAGGCCCGCCTGGCCCTCGACCGCATGCTGGCCCTCTGATGGACCTGGGGCAGTTGGTGGCCGCCGCGCTGGCCGAGGATCTCGGCGAGCGCGGCGACGTGACGTCGCTGGTGACCGTGCCGGAGGACTCCCGCGCGCGCGGCCGGGTGGTGGCGCGGCGAGCGGGGGTGCTGGCGGGCCGGGCGTTCGGCGAGGAGGTGCTGCGCCAGATGGGCGTGTCGGGCACCTGGCAGGCCAACGACGGCGCCGTGCTGGCGGCGGGCGAGAGCGTGCTGGGGGTGGATGGCCCGGCGCGCGCGGTGCTGGCCGCCGAGCGCACGCTGCTCAACGGGATGTCGCGGCTGTCGGGCATCGCCACGCTCACGGCACGGTACGTGCAGGCCGCGCAGCCCGCGAAGGTGCTGGACACCCGCAAGACCACGCCGGGCTGGCGTGCGCTCGAGAAGCAGGCCGTGGCCGCCGGCGGGGGCGTGAACCACCGCATGGGCCTTCACGACATGGTGCTGGTGAAGGACAACCACCTGGCCATCGGCGGCGTGGACCTGGCCGCGGCCGTGGCACGGGCGCGCGAGGAGCTGCCGGGCGTGCCAGTGGAGGTGGAGGCCGACGACCTGGACGGCGTTCGACGCGCCCTGGACGCGGGTGCGGACCGGGTGCTGCTGGACAACATGGACGAGGCCACCATGCGTGGGGCCGTGGCGCTGTGCGCCGGGCGCGCCGAGACCGAGGGGTCGGGCGGCATGGACCTGGACGGCGTGGCGCGCGCCGCGGCATGCGGGGTCGACTACGTGAGCGTGGGCGCGCTCACCCACTCGGCGCCCGCCCTCGACCTTGCCCTTGACCTCGACGAGCCGCACGGCCGGTCGCAGGCGGGCACTCCACCCGATGTAGGATGAATCCATGACAAATTCCCAGAATTCCCCTGACCAGCCCGGCGGAATCTCGCGCAAGCGCTTCCTGCAAGGGGCTGCGGCTGCCGTTGGGTCCCTCTACCTCGGCGGGTTGGCCACGGACCAGGCATCCGCTGCGGCGCGCAAGTCGGCAGCCGCGGGCGTGGACTTCGGCGAGATGAACCTCGTGATCTTCCTGACCGACCAGGAGACCTACCACGACACCATCTTCCCCAAGGGCTGGCTCGAGAAGAACCTTCCGGGCTACGCGCAGCTCAAGCGGCACGGAATGAGCTTCGAGAACGCGTACACGAACACGTGCGCGTGCTCACCGGCCCGCTCCACGATCATGACCGGCCAGTACCCGGCCCAGCACGGCGTGAAGTACGTGCTGGAGCACGACCTGTGGGGCCCCAACTACCCGCAGGTGGACATGCTGCCCGCGGACAAGATGCCGAACATCGCCAGCGTCATGGCGGCTGCCGGGTACTACACCGTCTACAAGGGCAAGTGGCACTGCAGCAAGTACCCACCAGCCATCGCGCCGACCCTTCCCCAGCCCCCGGAGCAGCAGAACGACCCCGCCTACCCGCCGGAGGTGAACCGCGCGGACTACCCCCCGAGCCCCATCACGGGCTCCGACCCCGTGGACATGCTCGTGCCCTACGGGTGGAACCGCTGGGATGCCCCGGATGCCGGCGCCAACCAGGCCATCGCGCAGATGGGCGGCGGAATCGCCAACCATGACGGCCGCATCATGGCGTCGCGTGGACCCGTGGAGATGGGCGATGAGGGCGTGCTCGAATTCATCCGGAACTGGCCCGAGATCCAGAAGACCCTCCCGCCGGGTCAGCGCAAGTTCTGCCTGGTCGTCTCACTCGTGAACCCGCACGACGTGCTCGCCTACCCCCGCCGCTACGTGGCGGGGGGCTACAGCCAGGCATGGTTGAAGGGCGACATGGAACTCCCTGACACGGTGGCGGAACGACTTGTGACAAAGCCCCGGGCCCAGGCCATCTTCAAGGCCCTGGTTGCCGGAGGCACCGGCCCGCTGCAAAGCGACAAGAAGAAGCTCAACTACCTCAACTTCTACGCCAACCTCATGAAGGCATCGGACAACTTCCTCACGAACATCCTCGCCGCCCTGCGGGCCGTGGGGTACGACGCCGACAAGCCCGCCAACTCCCAGTTCGGCTTGCTGGGCCAGACCCTGGTCATCCGCACGGCGGACCATGGGGAGATGGGACTCACGAATGGCGGGCAGCGCCAGAAGTGGTTCAACATGTACGAGCCGACCATCAACATCCCGTTGATCTTCTCGAACCCCATCGCGTGGCCAAAGCCCGTGTCGAGCAATGCCCTGGTCTCGCACGTCGACCTGCTGCCGACGCTCGCCAGCCTCGTGGGTGCGCCCACGCCCGCGCGAGCCCCGTGGCCGGGCAAGGACTACTCGTCGTTGCTCAGAAACCCCAAGGGCCGTCCGGTGCAGGACTACATCGTCTTCACCAACGACGACTTCCAGGCGGCATCGAAAAACTACTTCGTCCCGCCGCCGAATCACATCCTCGGGATCCGTGAGAAGCGGTGGAAGCTTGCCAAGTACTACGACCTCAACAACAAGGTCGCGCCGGAGTACGAGATGTACGACCTGCTCAGGGACCCGAAGGAAACGACGAATCTGGCGTACAAGCGCTATCGGCGCAATGCGATCCAGGAAAGGAACTTCCAGCGACTGAAGGCGAAGCTCGACGCGCTCCAGAAGACATTGCTTCAGCCGCTGCCCAGCACACCGCAACCGGTGGGGATGCCGCCGCCGGGGTGGGGCAACATCACGAAGATCAGCCAAATCGGCAGGGGCTGGACCGGCGGGTGATGCCGACCCTCGCGTGCCCCGGGTAACTCCCGTGGCACGCGAGGGTGGTGTGTCCTACCTCCCGTCGCGCACCCGGACCAGGCCCGGGATCACGCCGACGAAGCCGTCCCCGTTGGGCGCCACGTACAACGACGCGTAGCTGTTGTTGAAGCGGGGCCCCTTGCCGACGAGTTGGCTGTAGACCTGCTTGCCGGTACGGAAGTTGATGGCAGTCCAGTACCAGCCACGGGTGCTCTTCCGGTAACTGTAGGTGTAGATCAACCCGGTCCTCGACGAGGCCTTCGACACCACGCTGGGGACCACGACGCTCGTGTTGGTCCACTTGGGCGTGCACGTGCCGTTCGATGCCACGTCAACGCGCGCCATGCCCCCCACGACCTTATCGGCATCGGTGACGGCGTTGGCGAAGCCGTAGTTGTTCTCGGCGATGAGCGAGTTGCCCACCGAGATGAGCGAGTTCTCGTTGGCGCTGGCGCCCTTGTTGAACACCGGCACCTTGCACACCTGGGCGCCCGTGGCGTTGTCGTACACCACGATGTTCTCGGGATCGGAGTTGTCCATGATCGCGACGCGGTTTCCCGGGATGACCGTGGGCGTGGTTCCCGACCCCGGGGTCTTCTGGCCCGGCTTCACCATGTTCGTGTTGTCGTAGGTCGTGCGCCAGGTGACCGTGGGCGTGCCGCCCACTGACTGATACCGGTACAGCGCCTGCGTGCTGACGATGTACACGCCGCCGCTCTGGTCCATGGCGAATGAATTGCCGATCGCCTCATTGAGTACGGCAGGCTGCCCGTCCTGGCCCGCGAGAGGGTTGGGGACCGTGCCGGTCATCTTCGTCACCTGCACCAAGGGCTGATTCTCAGCCGGGGCGCGATTCACCACTCCCACCACGCCGAACTTGGTGGCAAACCAGATGTTCCCGCTGGAGTCAGGAAGCGCGGACTGGATGACGTCGGCGCTCGAGCCGATGAAACTGCTCAGGTCGACGTCGTACATCACCTTGAAAAAGGTGATGCCGCGGGTGGTCACCGGCTTGTAGGTGATGAGGTGCTGCGTAGCCGTCGAGACGACCGCCTGGCCCTTGTTGTCAAGATAGAAGTAGCCACCAGCAAGATCCGTGAAGCCCCCGCCAGAGGTGTTGCTCGACAACGGGTAGTCGGGCGGTGCAGGCAGTTCGGTCTGCGTGATGATCTTGAGCGTGTTCGGGTCCATGAGCGTGAGGAATGCGCTGGTGAACGGCAGCACGCAGACGGCCACGATCTGGCCCTTCTGGTTGAACGTGATGCTCGCGCACTCACCACCAGCGCCCTTGGATGCCACGCTCATGTTCTTGCCGACCGGCCCGGCCCAGCGGTAGAGGTCGCTCATGAAGGTGTCGTTGTGGATATTCGACTTGCCAGCGGGCGCCATGAACCTATTGATGGGCGCCGGGGGCACGACGATGGGCGCGGGCTTCGCGACGCGGCCGCTGAAGCCGGGGGCGGACGACGCCGCGACGGGCAGCGCGGCCACGGCAAGCCCGGCGGCGCCCGCGACGATGAGGGAGGAACGGAAGCGGAACATGCATGTCTCCTGGACTGGGGTTCATACCGCGATGCACAACGGTGGGGGAACTGGAGTACCCCGGGGCCCTGCGCGGCCTGCGCGACCGGCCCGGCTCGGGCGGCGCCGACAGCGCGCCATGGGCCCGATTCACGTAATAGAATCACACTGACCGCGCGGTCAGTGATCCGCCGGGTACGGTCCGGCGGGTGATGCCCCGGGCGCCCTCTCCTGCGGATCACCCCATCCGCACCTTCGTGGTCATCGCACTGGCGGTGACCATCGTGGTGATCGGCATGTCGACCGCGGTGGCCGCTGCCCTGCTCGCCGCGTCGGCGATGCATCGACGGCGGCGGCGTGGCACGTGAGGGCTCATCCGCCGATGCGGCTCATGGGGCGCCCCGCGTAGGTCCATGCCGGGTCGGCGAGGCGGTGGCCCGTGGGCTTCATGTCCACGGCCCGGCCGATGAGCGCCGCCAGCGCATCATCCGGCGCGCCGGCGCGCATGGGCCCGAGCAGGTCGGTCTCGTCCTCCGCGAACAGGCATGTACGCAGGGCGCCGGGGGCACGGCGACGGGCTTGGGCACCGCGACGCGGCCGCTGAAGCCGGGGGCGGACGATGCCGCGACGGGCAGCGCGGCCACGGCAAGCCCGGCGGCGCCCGCGACGATGAGGGAGGAACGGAAGCGGGGCATGCATGTCTCCTGGACAGGGGTTCGTTCCGCGGTGCTGAGCGGCGTGGCAACTGAAGCAGCGCACGGCCATGCACGCCCCGCGCGATCGGATCGTCTCGCGCGGCGGTAGCATCACCCAACGGAACCCCTCCCGACTGGAGACACTTATGAAGCGCACACGCACCCTCGCGCTCACGCTTGCCGCGGCCACGGTCGTGGCCGGAGGCGTCGCGACCCAGGGCATGGCGGCGAAGGCGCCGGCGCCGGCCCCGAAGACCCTCTCGAACCCCGAGCTCACCTGCCAGCAGTTGATCGGGCGCTTCTTCAACAACCTGAACCCCGGGCGCACGGCACAGCTCACGGCGTTCCTCGCCGGGTCGTTCATCATCTACCGCGCCGACGGCACGCACGCGACCAAGGCGCAGTACCTGGCCAACTACCCCACCTACACCCCGTGGGGCATCAAGGTGGGTGACGGCGACTATGACTCACCCACCCTCACGTGCCGCGTGCACAACTGGCTGAATGCGGCCCCGACCTCGGTGACGCCGGCTCTCTACACCTTCGCGTGGATCAGGGGGAGCTGGAGGATGACCTCGTTCGCGAAGTTCGCCAACGTGCCGCCCTCTGCCATCGACAACTGAGATCGACCGCGCCCCCGGCATGACGTTGTGATGCCGGGGGCGCGTCGGGCTCGTCTTCGCGGTCGGCGCTGACGTCACGAGGGGCCCGATAACGGGGCCGCCGACACGCCACGCGCGTAATCTCGGAGGCCGACGTGACGACCACTGGCGCGACGACTCAGATCCATCTTCCGGTACTCGGCGAGTCCGTGACCGAGGGAACCGTGATCGAGTGGCGCAAGAACGTCGGGGACGCCGTCACCGAGGGCGAGACCCTCCTGGAGGTCACCACCGACAAGGTCGACGTGGAGATCCCCTCACCGGCCACCGGCGTGCTCGCGACGATCGCCGCAGGGCCCGGAGCGGCCGTCGAGGTAGGGCAACTGCTGGGCGAGATCACCTCGGGTGGCGCCAGCGCCCCCGCTGCCGCGGCACCGGGCGGCGCCGGGTCCAACGGCTCCCCGGCCCCCGATGTACCCGCAACCCTGGTACCGATCCAGTTGCCCGACATGGAGTCGGTGACCGAGGGCACCGTGGTGGAGTGGAAGAAGGCCGTGGGCGAGGCCGTGGCGCAGGACGAGATCATCGTGGAGGTCTCGACCGACAAGGTCGACCTCGAGGTGCCCTCCCCCGCCGCCGGCACCCTGGCCGAGATCTCCGTACCGAACGGCGAGACCTTCGAGGTGGCCAATCCGCTTGGCCAGGTGGCCGCTGGTGCCGCGCCCGCCGCAGGCGCCCCTGCCCCGGCGCCCGCCGCCGCGCCGGCGACGGCCACGGGCCCGCAGGCTCCTCCGCCCGTGCGCGACGTGGCGGCATCGCCCATCGCGCGCCGCGTGGCATTCGAGAAGGGCGTCGACCTCGCGGGCGTCACGGGCACCGGCCCCGGGGGCCTCATCCGCCGCGCCGACGTCGAGAACGCGGGCACGGGCGGTGGCCTGCCCGACCCCGCCCCGCCCGCCGGCGAGGAACTGGTGAAGCTCACCGGCCCCGCCGCCGCACTGGCCGACTACATGGATGAGAGCAGGTCCATCCCCACGGCCACCACGTTCCGCACCATCTCGGTGCAGATGCTCGATGCCGAGCGCAAGCGCCTGAACGAGGCCCTCGCAGTGGCCGGTGGCGGCAAGTTGTCGTTCACGCACATCATCGCCTGGGCGATCGTGCGCGCCGTGCAGAGGACCCCCGGCATGGCGACGGCCTTCGCCCGTGTGGACGGCAAGCCCCACAAGGTGCCCCGCGACACCGTCGACCTCGGAATCGCCGTGGACGTCGAGCGCAAGGACGGCAGCCGATCGCTGCTGGTACCGGTTATCCGCGACTGCGGGGCGCTGGGGTTCCAGGGCTTCCGGGCGGCGTTCGACGACCTCATCCAGCGCTCGCGCGTGGGCAAGATCAGCCCCGACGAGCTCAAGGGCGCCGGGGTGACGCTGACCAACCCGGGTGGTTTCGGCACCAACGCATCGGTGCCGCGCCTCATGAGCGGGCAGGGAACGATCGTCGCCACGGGCGGCATCACCTGGCCCCCCGGCATGGAGGGCGTGCCCGACGACCTGCTCAAGGTGTGGGGCGTGTCGAAGGTGATGACGGTCACCTCCACGTACGACCACCGCGTCATCCAGGGCGCCGAGAGCGGCACGTTCCTGCGTGACCTGGCCGGGCTGCTGGCAGGCGATGACGGGTTCTACGATGAGATCCGCTCGGCACTTGGCCTGCCCGCCCAGCCGCCGCTGGACTTCACGCCGCAGGCGGCCGCGCCGGAGGGCGCCGCGCCCGCCATGGCCGCCAGCGCCGACGAGGACACCCTCAAGGCCCTGGCCGGCGCCATGTCGCTGCTGCGATCGTTCCGCACCTACGGCCACCTGGCCGCGCACCTCGACCCGCTGGGCTCCCCGCCCCCGGGCGACCCGTCCCTGGACCCCGCGTGGGTGGGGCTGACCCAGGACCACATGAAGCTGGTGCCGGCATCGCTGCTGGGCGTGGCCGTGCCGGGCGCCACGTTCGCCGAGGCCTTTCCGGCCCTTCGCGATACCTACTGCGGAACAATCGCCTACGAGATCGAGCACATCTCCGACCACGACCAGCGCCAGTGGCTGCGGGAGTTCATCGAGTCGGGCCAGGTGCGCGCACCGCTTCCGCGCGAGGAGCGCCGGGCCATCCTGGAGCGCCTGGTGGCCGTGGAGGTGTTCGAGCGGTTCCTGCGCCGCACGTACCTGGGGCAGAAGACCTTCTCGCTGGAGGGCTGCGACGCCCTCATCCCCATGATGGACGAGACCATCCACCGCCTTGGCGAGGCCGGCGTGCCCGAGGTGCACATCGGCATGGCCCACCGCGGCCGGCTGGCCAGCATCGCCCACACGGTGGGTCGCCCTGCCGAGTCGATCCTGGCCGAGTTCGAGGGCCAGGTGGGGCACACCGACGACGGCGAGGACCACGCCAACGGCGAGCCCTACGCCGCGGCCGGAGACGTGAAGTACCACCTGGGCGCCGAGGGCACGTTCAAGTCACGCGCCGGCAGGAGCGTGCACGTGCAGCTGGCCGCCAACCCCAGCCACCTGGAGCAGGTGAACGCGGTGGCTGAAGGTGGCGTGAGGGCGAAGCAGACCATTCGCGCCAACAACATCGCCGAGCACCAGACCGACCGCGCGGTGGCCCTGCTGATCCATGGCGACGCCGCCTTCCCCGGCCAGGGCGTGGTGGCCGAGACCCTCAACCTGCAGGGGCTCGACGGCTACTCCACTGGCGGCACCATCCATGTGATCGTCAACAACCAGGTGGGGTTCACCACCGACCCCGAGGACAGCCGCTCCACGCGGTACGCCAGCGACATGGCCAAGGGCTTCGACATGCCCATCGTGCACGTGAACGCCGACGACGTGGACGCCTGCATCGCGGCGGTCAGCCTGGCCACGCAGTTCCGGCAGCGGTTCGGCCACGACGTGCTCATCGACCTCATCGGCTACCGCCGCCTGGGCCACAACGAGCTGGACGAGCCGGCCTACACCCAGCCGGTCATGGCGCGCACCATCAAGGAGCACCCCACGGTGGCGCGCATCTTCGCCGACCGCCTCATCGCCGATCGGGTGATCACCGACGACGACTACGCCGCCATGGTGGCCGCCGCCGAGGAGCGCATGGGCGCCGCCCACAAGCGCGTGCAGGCCAGCCTGGAGCAGGGCTCCGACCAGGAGAGCAGCCGCGACAAGCGCCGCCGGGCCAAGACCCAGGTGGTCAAGACCAAGGTCAGCGCGTCCACCCTGCGCAGCCTCAACGAGCAGCTGCATCTCCCGCCCGACGGCTTCCCGGTGCACCCCAAGCTCACCCCGCAGCTGGACCGACGCCGCGAGGCCGTGGCCGAGGACGGCGGCATCACCTGGGGCCACGCCGAGGCACTGGCGTTCGCGTCGCTGCTCACCGAGGGCGTACCCATCC
Organism: Thermoleophilia bacterium; assembly: GCA_016780995.1. GTDB lineage: Bacteria > Actinomycetota > Thermoleophilia > Miltoncostaeales > Miltoncostaeaceae > SYFI01. The sequence goes on from JADHKZ010000053.1 coordinate 10,208, forward strand.
GCCTCACCGGCCAGGACGTGGCGCGCGGTACGTTCACCCAGCGCCACCTGGAGCTGCACCACACGCTGGAGGACGCCTCGTACTCACCCGGCAAGGGCGACGTGTACGTGCCCATGCAGCACCTGCTGCGCGCCAAGGCCTCGTTCGAGCTGCACAACAGCCCGTTGTCGGAGGCCGCCTGCGTGGGCTTCGAGTACGGCTACTCCACCACCGCGCCCGAGGCGCTGGTGCTGTGGGAGGCCCAGTACGGCGACTTCGCCAACGGCGCGCAGATCATGATCGACCAGTTCCTGTCGGCCGGCCAGGCCAAGTGGGGCGTGCGCTCGCGCCTCACCCTGCTGCTGCCGCACGGATACGAGGGCAACGGCCCCGAGCACTCCTCGGGCCGCCCGGAGCGCTTCCTGCGCCTGGCCGCCGAGGGCAACATGCGCATCGCCAACTGCTCCACGGCCGCCAACTACTTCCACCTCATCCGCCGCCAGGGCCTTCTCGACGAGATCCGTCCGCTGGTGGTGTTCACACCCAAGAGCCTGCTGCGCGCCAAGGCCGCGTCCAGCAGCCTGTCCGACCTCACGGGCGGCCGGTTCGAGCCCGTGCTGGCCGACCCGCGCGTGACCGACCCCGCCACGGTCACCCGCCTGCTGCTGTGCACCGGCAAGATCTTCCATGAGCTCGACGGCCATGCCGACCGGGAGAACCACCCCGAGCTCGCCATCGGCCGCATCGAGCAGCTCTACCCGTTCCCGCGCGAGGAGATCCTGGCGCTCTACGAGAGCTACCCCAACCTCGAGACGGTGCAGTGGGTGCAGGAGGAGCCGCGCAACATGGGCGCCTGGTCATTCATCACGCGCCGCATCGAGCGGCTGCTGCCCATCGAGAGCTTCGAGTACATCGGGCGCCCCGCCCGCGCATCGGTGAGCGAGGGCTACCCGCAGACCCACCAGCTCGAGCAGGCACGCGTGCTGGAAGACGCCCTCGCGGGCAGGGAGATGACCTTCGGATGAGCGACGGGCCGCGCGTTGTGGTGCTGGGCGGAGGGCCGGGAGGCGACGTGGCCGCGCTGCGCGCTGCGCAGATGGGCGCCCAGGTGGTGCTGGTGGAGCGCGCCGAGCTGGGCGGCACGTGCCTCAACTGGGGCTGCATCCCCACCAAGGCCCTGCTGGCCGCAAGCGACCTGCTGCGCAAGATCCGTGAGGCCAAGGAGTTCGGCATCCTGGTGGGCGAGGTGGGCTACGACTTCGCCGCCATGATGGCCCGCAAGGACCACATCGTCACCACGATGCGCGGCGGCGTGCAGGGCGCCTGCGAGCGCAAGGGCGTGAAGGTGGTCACCGGCCAGGGAGCGGTGGACGGTGACGCCGTGGTGGTGGACGGCACCCGGCATGAGTACGACCACCTCATCGTGGCTACCGGCACCGAGCCCGCGGGCCTGCCGGGCATCGACATGGACCACCCGGCGGTGCTTACCAGCAACGACGTGCTGGTGATGCCCGAGGTGCCCGAGAGCATGATCATCTTGGGCGCCGGCGTGATCGGCTGCGAGTTCGCCAGCCTGTTCCAGCCGCTCGGCGTGAAGGTGACCATGGTGGAGGTGCTGGACCGCATCCTGGCCGGCATCGACTCGCGCACGGCGAAGCAGTTCCAGAAGACGCTCGAGAAGGACGGGGCGCAGATCCACCTGGGCCGCAAGCTGGAGGAGGTCACCTCCTACTCCGAGCAGGGGGTGACCGTGCGCCTGGACGACGGCACCGAGCTCAGCGCCGAGAAGTTGCTCATCTCCATCGGCCGCAAGCCCCAGACCGCCGGCATCGGACTGGAGGAGGCCGGCATCGAGGTGAACGAGCGCGGCCACGTGGTGGTGGACGAGTTCCTGCGCACGGCCAACCCCAAGGCATGGGCGGTGGGCGACTGCATCGGCGGCCTGCAGCTGGCGCACCTTGCATCGGCCGAGGGCGCGCGCGCGGCGGAGAACATCCTGGGCCCGCACCTGGTGCCCATGGACCGCACCGTGGTGCCCGCGTGCATCTA
>JADHKZ010000054.1 GCA_016780995.1 Thermoleophilia bacterium
ACCGCCGCCCGCGGATGCGGATGGCCTCCCGGAGCGGCCCCGACGCGCAGTGGCAGATGGCGGCGGCGATGGCGTCGGCCGCGTGGTCCGTTCCGGCCTCCACCCCGGTGAGCCGGGCCACCATGGCCCGCACCTGGTCCTTGCCCGCCCGGCCGCTGCCGGTAACGGCCTGCTTGATGGCGGTGGGCGTGTACTCGGAGACTGCGAGCCCGGATCGGGCGCATGAGACCAGCAGGGCCCCGCGCGCGGCGGCCATGCCCATGGCCGACGTGCTCACCGGATGCACGAAGAACGCCTCGATCGCCGCCTCATGGGCACCGGTTTCCCCGATCACGCCGGCAAGCCCCTCATGAAGGGCGAGGAGGCGCTGCTCGGTGGGCGTGGACGGGGCCGTGCGCAGCGTGCCATGGGCCAGCACCTCGGTCCGGCTTCCCGCGCGCCGCACCACCGCATAGCCGGTGTTGGCCAGACCCGGATCGATACCCAGCACGATCACTGGAAGATCGCCCACCCCGGGCCGGCCGCGCTCTGCGACGCGCTAATCGAGCACGTTGAGTTCCCCGGGGCGCCATGTCTTGTCGAACCACGGCTCCAGCGGTCCGTACAGACGGATGATCGCGAACCAACTCTTTCCGGGCCGGAGCTGAATCCAGTTCCCGCTGTTTTCGGCTGGGCGCTCAGCCGAGAAATGAAGGTTGACACTGCCATCCGGTTCGGTCGTGAGATCCGGTCGCATGCTGTTGACGCTCGGAAAGGGCTGGTCGGGTGTCTGGAGCATCGACCGCGTCTGGGCATCGTATGCAACGAGGGACCAGAAGTTCTTCACGGGGACATCCGGAGGAAGGCGCAGCGTGTAGGTGCGATCCCCCTCCAACCAGGCTCCATCACTATCTCGCGCGATCATCGCGTACTGGGAGCCAACGCCCGGCATCTTGAGGATCATCGCGGGAGTGTTCACCGTCGCGACGTAGTAGAAGGCAAGGCGCGCCTCTGCGTCGACGCCGCCGACGCCATCGTCGATCAGGTAGCGGTAATCGTTGCCGTAGAGCATCGTGTACCACTTGCCATTCTCCTCGCCGTACAAGTACGCCTCAGGCGCACGGGGGGCGAACGAGACAGCCCTCGCATAGGCGTTGCCCAGGGCGACACCCTGCTCGAGGAGCTCGCGCTGGCGCTCCGACGGCTCGAATGGCTCACCCTTCCGGATGCCGAGCAGGCTGGCCATCCCAAGGATCTCGGGGTCAAACGCGTCGGGCGGCTCCCTGTCGATCGCCCTGTGCACCTCCTCGAAGAAGGACGCGTCATTCGAGTGGATCGTATTGACCTCGACGCCCGACATGTTCTTCCAGGTCATCGGCGGCGGGTTGTCCTTGTCCCTCAGCGCGTAGGCCCTGATCCCGTTCCGGAAGAGACTCGAGGCCGGCGCGGTCTCGCCATCGACCAGCATTCCGCGACACGGCACCCAGTTCACATACGTCGGCGAGTGGGCGACGAAGTAGGTCTCGCCGTCATGCTCAGCGACCTCGCCATTGACCGTTTCGCTCAGCGGGCCCGAGTAGTCCGGTCCGAGGATCAGATACTTGCCCCCTGCGCCCCGATCGGGTCCGGGAGGACCCATATCGATCACGAACGAGAACATGGCGTCGTTGATCGTGCTGGGACCGCAATTGGCTGGAACGTCGATGACGACCGGGCCCGACTTCGCCAGGTCGAGCATGCAGAACGCATACACGGTGTCGGTGTTCCCAGTCAGAAAAAGACTGTTGGAGTCCATCAGGTCGTCGAAGATCATCCAGTTGGTCTCGGCGGGACCGCCTCCCGTGAAAACGTCCTCGTGCCCCGTGCGGATCGCTTCAAGACTGGCGACAGGGACCATGCTCATGAAGAGGTTCGCCGCCCGACTGACGTCCCCGAGGGCGAATGCATCGGCCACGTCCGCCCGGTCGAGGAAGCCGTCGGACAGACGCAGTGACGTTCCGCCGATTTCGACGGCATCCGGCGTGAGGAGTCCGCTGGGAATCGAAGTGTTGTAATCAGCCGTCGACATTGCCTGGAATTCCTCCTATGGCGCGGGGACTCCGCGCGAATCGGGTAGCAGCGTACCAAGATTAGTTCGGTCAAACATGGTGTCACATCTATCGGCGGAACCCCAATGGGGCAACGTCGCCGGGAACCACGGATACGGGCTTCACCCGCTTTCCGTTGACGACGGCGATTGCCGGGACCCCTGCCCGAAGCACCATTCCGGGCTCGGGCGGCGGCCATGTCCCGTCCGGTGCCTGCCACGCACATCGGAGGCCGATCCCTCTGCCGCGGGGCCCCCGCGCAACTCCCCGCTCGCGCGGGGCTGGAAGCGACGATCCGCCTATCCGGCGACAGCCTCCATCACGGCCTCGGAGATGTCGAAGTTGGCGTAGACGTCCTGGACGTCGTCATTCTCCTCGAGGCTGTCGATGAGGCGGAGCAGCTGGCGCGCTTCCTTCTCGCCGGTCTCCACCGTGGTCTTGGGAAGCATGGTGATGTCCGCGGACGCCGCGCTGAAGCCCGCGCCCTCAAGCGCCGTGCGCACGGCCGACAGGTCCACCGGCTCGGTGACCACCTGCCACTGCGATCCATCCTCGCTGATGTCCTCGGCGCCCCCGTCCAGGGCGGCGTCCATGAGGGCCTCCTCGTCCACGCCCTCGCCATCCACAAGGATGATCCCCTTGCGCTCGAACTGCCACGCCACGCTGCCGGGCGTGCCCAGTTCGGATCCGTTCTTGGTGAAGATGTGCCGCACGTCGCTGGCGGTGCGATTGCGGTTGTCGGTGAGCGCCACGCAGATGATGGCCACGCCGCCGGGCCCGTAGCCCTCGTAGGTGACCGCCTCGTAGTCCACCGCCCCATCGCCGCCGCCGGTGCCCTTCTGGATGGCGCGCTCGATGTTGTCCTTGGGCATGGAGTTGGCGCGCGCCTTCTCCACCGCGGTGGCCAGGGCCGCGTTGGTGGCCGGGTCGCCCCCGCCCTCGCGCGCGGCCACGGTGATGGCGCGCGACAACTTGGAGAAGAGCTGGCCGCGCTTGGCGTCTGCAGCGCCCTTCTTGCGCTTGATGGTGGCCCACTTACTGTGCCCCGACAACGGTGTCCTCCTCGTGCTGCTGTCCCGCGCCCCGCTCCCGGACGCCATCCACGAACATGCGGTGCAACCTGCGATCCCCCGTGAGCTCCGGATGGAACGCCGCCACGATGCGGGTGGCGTCGCGGGCCGCGACCGCGTGGCCCCCGTGCTCTGCGATGACCTCCACCGAGGGTCCGGCGGACTCGATCCAGGGGGCACGGATGAAGATACCGCGCATGGGGGGCTCCCCCACCACGGGAACGGCCACGTCGGCCTCGAACGACCTCACCTGACGGCCCCAGGCGTTGCGCCGCACCACAATGTCCATGCCGCCCACCAGGGGCTGCGGGCCCCCGCCTGCGATGCCATCGGCCAGCATGATCATGCCCGCGCAGGTGCCCAGCACCGGCAGGCCATCGTCGATGCGCGCCCGCAGGGCATCCAGCAACCCCGACTCGCCGGCCACCAGGCCGAACGTGGTGCTCTCGCCCCCGGGTATCACCAGGCCGTCCAGGCCCTGCAGGTCATCCGCCGCGCGCACCCGGCTGGTGCGCGCGCCCACGTCGGCCAGCGCATCCTCGTGCTCGGATACGGCCCCCTGGACCGCCAGCACGCCGATGCGCGGCCGCGATGCCTGCTCGGCGCTCACCAGCCCCGGGTCTGCAGCAGCCCGGCCTCGCCGAGCTCCCCGATCTCGATGCCGGGCATGGCCTCGCGCAGGCCGCGGGACACCCGCGCCACCACGGCGGGGTCGTCCCAGTGCGTGGTGGCCTCCACGATGGCGCGGGCACGGGCGGGCGGGTCCTCGCTCATGAAGATGCCGCTGCCCACGAACACGCCCTCGGCGCCCAGGTACATCATCAGCGCGGCGTCTGCCGGGGTGGCGATGCCTCCGGCCGAGAAGTTGACCACGGGCAGGCGACCGTTGGCGCCCACCCACTCCACCAGCTCAAGCGGCGCCGCCATCTCCTTGGCGATGGCGAAGCGCTCCTCCGCCGTTGACGTGACCACGCGCCGGATGCCCTGGGTGATGGTCTTCATGTGGCGCACCGCCTCCACCACGTTCCCCGTGCCGGCCTCGCCCTTGGTGCGGATCATGGCCGCGCCCTCGGCAATGCGGCGCAGCGCCTCGCCCAGGTTGGTGGCGCCGCACACGAACGGGGCAGTGAACGCACGCTTGTCCACGTGGCTGGCCTCATCCGCCGGGGTGAGCACCTCGGACTCGTCGATGTAGTCGATCTCGAGTGACTGCAGCACCTGGGCCTCGACGTGGTGGCCGATGCGGCACTTGGCCATGACCGGGATGGTGACGGCCTCCTGGATCCCCATGATCATCTCGGGGTCGCTCATGCGCGCCACGCCGCCATGGCGGCGGATCTCCGCCGGGATGCGCTCCAGCGCCATCACGGCGCACGCACCGGCATCCTCGGCGATCCGGGCCTGCTCAGCATCGACGACATCCATGATGACGCCGCCCTTGAGCATGCGGGCCAGGCCCGCCTTGACCGCGTCGGTTCCGGTGGCGCCCTGGGCGCCGTTGCCTGCGACGTCGTCGTTCACTCAATCCACTCCTGATCGGGACTCGCCCAAGTGTAGAACGGAGTCGTGCGTGCTTGGCACCCCGACCGGGGTGCGACGATCAGGCGGGGATGGCCGTCAGGGTCCTGCGGGACACCTGGTGCGCCGCCAGGCCATGGGCCAGGGCCTGTGCCACGGCCACCAGGGCCGTGAGGCTGGGCTCGCCACCGCGCTCCTCGGCCGGGACCACGCGCACCACCGGGGCCCGCGCAGCGGCCGAGAGGCTGGAGTCGACCAGGGCCACCGCCGGCGCCCCCGCCGCACGCGCCGCGGCCACGGCGTACTCGGCCACGCGGGTGTCCTTGCCCACGGAGACGGCGATCAGGCCGCCGCCGCGGGCCAGTGCACCCAGACGCATGCGCACGCGGGGCTCGCCGGAGTCGACCACCAACACCTCACGGCCCGCACGGGCCAAGCGGTCCTCCAGCAGGGCCAGCACGGGCCTGGCGACGGCGTCTCCGGCCACCACCAGCGGGGCCACCCCCGCCAAGGGGGTGATGAGCGGCTGCACGCCGTCCGCGCCGAGCCGTGCGGACACATCCTCCAGGGCCAGGCGATCGGTGTCGAGCACCTGGACGCGATTGCCGGTGCCCGGACCGCCCACGGCGCGCACGCCCAGGCCGGGCCGATGCGCCTGGCGCACGGTGCGCTGCAGTTCGGGGTAGCCGGCGTAGCCCAGCGCCTGTGCGAACCGCACCACGGTGGCGGGACTGCAGTGCGCGGCCTGCGCCACCTCGTGGGCGGATACCAGCGGCAGTTCGGCCAGGTGGTCCACCAGGTAACGGGCCAGGGCCTGCTGGGCCGGGCTGAACCGCTCGTAGTCGCGGCGGAGGACCTCGGCGAGCTCGGTTGCGTCGGGTGGCACGTCGTGATGTTTCGACGGGGGCGGCCACCTCCCTTCCCGGTGCCCCTACGATTGGCGCATGCTGCGCCTGGCACTCACCGCGATCCTGGTCACCACGCCCGCGGGCGCGCTGGCCGCGGGGCCATGGCTTCCACCCACCGCCGTGTCGCCGCCCGTCCGGGGTGGCGGACCGCCAGCCGTGGCCGGTAACGACGCAGGGCGAGCGGTGGCCGCTTGGGCCACGCGCGACGGGGTGCGCGCGACCCTGCGCACCCCTGCGGGCCCGTGGTTCTCACCCGCACGGGTGCCCGGCAGCGGCAGGAGCGCGACGGGTGTGACGGCCGCCATGACCCGGGACGGGCGGGCGGTCGTGGCCTGGGTGCAGGGCGGCCGCGTGCGCGCGAGCGTGCGGCCCGAGCGTCGACGCTTCCTCCCTGCCGCCACGGTGTCGCCGCGCGGCGAGGTGGCGTCGGCGCCCCGGGTGGCCTTCGGGCTGGGGTGCCAGCCGCTGGTGGCATGGTCTGCGGATGACCGGCGGGGCACATCCGTGATCCGGGCGGCATGCGGCCGCGGTGATGGCCGCTTCGGCGCGGTTGCCGCGGTTTCGCCTGCCGGCGAGCGGGCATCCACCCCGGCGGTGGCCGGGGGCCCGACGGGAGTGATCGTCCTCTGGCGCGGCGACCAGGGCGGCGCGTATCGCGTGCGCGCAGCCACTCGCGGCCCCGTGGGCGGCTTCTCTCCCGCCGTCACGGTGTCGCCCGCGAGCACCGCGGTGGTCGTGGACCCCTCGGTGGCGCTGGCGCCGGACGGTACGGCCGTGGCCGCATGGACGCTGACGCGCGGTGACTCCGTGACGGCCCAGGCCGCTACGCGGGCGGTGACCGGCGCGTGGACGGCCCCCGCCGATCTGTCGCGTCCGTCCACGCAGGTGCGCGGCGCGCGCGCCGGGGTGGACGCAGCGGGCGGCGCCGTGGTGGCCTGGAGCCGCAGCGGCGTGGTGCAGGCCGCCACCCGTCCCCCCGCGGGCGCATGGAGCAACCCCACGGACCTCTCGGACCCATCATCGACCGCGGGATCACCGGCCCTGGCCGTGAGCGCCAGTGGCGCGGCCGTGGTCGCGTGGCCGGCGCAGCTGGGCGGCATACCGGTCGCCATGGCGGCGCTGCGACCGGCTGCAGGGCTGTGCGGGGCGCCCGCCGTGATCAGCGACCCCGGCCGGCCGGCCACGGCCCCGCAGGCGGCCATCGGGGACGACGGCGTGGCGCCGGTGGCCTGGCAGTGGACCGACCCCGCCGCCGAGCCCTCCATCGCGCCCTCCGGCGTGATGGCCGCCACGGGCCTCACGGGCGCACCCGCCACGGCCCCGGCACTGGTGGTGGACCTGCGTGCCCGGCCGTCGCGCGTGCGGCCCGGCCAGCCCATTCGCATCACCTTCGGCATGTCGTCCGCAAGCAGGGTGCGCATCACCGCCCGGCGCGCGGGATCATCCGTGGATACCGGGTCCATCTCCCTCACCGCACCGCAGGGACCCAACACCGTGGTGCTGCGGGGCGGCCTGGGTGGCGCGTCGCTGGGCCGCGGGCGCTGGGTGATCACCGCCACGCCCCGCAATGGGCAGCCGCGCTCGCTCACGCTGGTTGTGGTTTAGTCCCCCCCGTGCCGGTGGCCTCTCCCATCTCCCGCGACCTCGCCATCAACGGCGGGGGCCTTGCCGTGGTGGGCGTGGCGGGCGCCGTGGCCACGGCCGTGCTGATCGACGGCGGCCCCGCCCGCGCCATCATCCCCTTCATCATCGTGGCACTGGTGTTCGGGCTCGCGCAGGTGGTGGTGAGCGGCGGCTGGCTGCAGAAGGCGGTGGCGGACGCCCCGGCGGCACCGCCTGACCTGCGCGTGGAGCCCGACGCCGCAACTCTTCGCCGCGCGGGGCTACCGGTGCTGATCGCGGCCCTGCTCATCGTGATCACGCTCTTCGCGTGGGTGCAGTTCGCCGCCCTGCTTGCCGGGGTGGCCTTCGCGGCCGGGATGACCGACCTCCGGGCGCGGGCCTGGGTGACGCGACGCGAGAGGCAGGACGACGTGACGGTGCTGCGCGCGCCGGCCCCACTGCCCTTCTCCACCGCCCGTCGCACGATCTGGGTCCGGCCGGGCCGGGACGCAGCCTGACCTAGTGGTCGTCGGTGCCGTCGGCGCCGGTCAGTTCCTCGATCTGCGCACTGATGGAATCGAGGCGCGCTTCGCACCAGGCCTGCAGCGCGGCGCCGCGACGGAACAGGCGGATGGCCTCGTCCAGCCCCGCCTCGCCCGACTCCAGGCGATCCACGCAGTCCTCCAGTTCGGCCATGGCGTCCTCGAACGCCATGTCGTCGGGGATCTGGTCCACCGGGTCATCACTCATGCGTCCTCCTTCGCGCCCACCCGGGCGCCCACGGTTCCGTCTCCGAACTCCAGCGTGAGGCGTCCGGCTGCCCGCGCCGCGGCCGCCGAGGTGACCACCGCGCCCCGGGCGTCGCGCACCAGTGCGAAGCCCTCCCCCAGCGGACGGGCCGGGTCGCCCGCGCCGAGGCGGGCCGACAGCACGGCCAGCCGAGACGCGGACCCGGCCTGCACGCCGCCGAGCGCGCGGTGCCTGCGCGCTCCCAGGGTGGCCAGGTCACGGGCGGGCGCCGCCACGGCGCCGCGTGAGGCCCACGCCATGCGGCGTGCCAGTCCCGCTACCGCCTCGCGCCGCCGGTGCACCACCGCGCGGTGCGGATGCAGCAGCCCCGGCCGCGCGCCCAGCAGGCGCAGGTCGCCCCGTGCACGATCGCGGGCGCGCACGGCCCCGGCGCGCACCCGGCGACCGAGGGCGCGCAGGTCGTCGCGCAACGCCTCGCCATCCGGCACCACCACATCGGCCGCGGCGGTAGGCGTGGCCGCCACCACGTCGGCGGCCAGGCATGCGAGCGTGGTGTCCGGCTGGTGGCCGATGCCGGCGACCACCGGCGTGCCGGACGCGCGGATGGCGCGCACCACCTGCTCGTCGCTGAACGGCAGCAGATCCTGCAGCGAGCCGCCGCCTCGGGCCACCACGATCACGTCCACGCGCGGGTCGGCGTCGAGTGCGGCGATGGCGGCGCTCACCTCGCCCGCGCACGCGGGCCCCTGCATGGCGGCGTGCGCCACCACCACCGGCACGGGGAACCGGTCCTCGATGCGCCGGAGCACGTCGGCCCGCGCCGCGCCGGCGGCGGCGGTGACAAGCCCCACGCCCCGCGGCACGAACGGCACCGGGCGCTTGAGCGCAGGGTCGAACAGGCCCTCGGCCGCAAGCCGCTCCCGCCGCTCCTCGATCATCCGCAGGATCTCGCCCTCGCCCGCGGGCTCGATGCGCCGCAGGCGCACCACCAGGCGGCCATCGCGGCGCGAGAACTCGGTGCGCGCCAGGGCATGCACCACGCCACCGTCGGACAGCACATGGCCCTGGGCGATGTCGGTGGAGAACGCCAGGCAGTCCAGGCGGGCGTCGTGGTCATCCCGCGGGTCCTCCAGCCGGAACCAGAAGATGCGGCCGTCGCGGCCGCTGCGCAGGTTCACCACCTCACCGCGGATGTACACCGCACGGGTGTGGGTGGCGATGACGCGCTCGAGCGCGCTCACCACCTCGCCCACCTCGTACACCCGCGCGCGCGGCTCCTGCGATGCCATGCACCGCATGATGCCGGTCAGGTCGGGGGCATCAGGCCCACCATCACGGCCACCAGCGCCAGCACCACGGCACCCAGCGCCACCTCGGCCCGCACGCTCGCGCGAAGCGCGGACGGCCCATCCGCCGCCTGGCCGTCACCCAACCCCAGGGCAGCTCGCTCCAGCCGGGGATGCAGCACCAGGCGGTTCCACGCGGCCAGCACCAGCATCACGCCGAACACCACGAGCTTGGCCAGCAGCACCAGGCCGTAATCGGTGCTCCACAGGGCATCCAGCGAGGGCAGCTCGGCCAGCGCGCGGTACACGCCGGTGATCACCAGCAGCACCACGGCGGACACCGCCACTGACGAGAACCTCACCACGACGGCCGCGCCCAGCGACACCCGGTCGCCCGCAGGCAATGCCGCAAGCAGGGGCAGGGCCAACGCCAGCAGCATCACCAGCCCTCCCAGCCACGCGGCGGTGGCCCAGCCGTGCACGACGTCGATCATCACGCCCAGGGTGGCGTCCGATCCACTGGCGGCGTGCCCCGACCACGACAGCAGGATGGCGCCCAGCAGTCCCGGAACCGCGAGGGCGTACATGCGTGCGGGTGCCGGGCCGGCCGATGGGTCACCCCGGCGCGCCACCAGACCGGCTCCCGCGGCCACCAGTGCCAGCACGAGGAGCCCGAGCCACGCCGTGCCCCACCGCGAGTCGCCGAGCAGCGCCCCCCACTGGCCCCCCACCGAAAGCGCCTGGACCGGCAGCGCAAGCACCAGCCCCAGGCCCCAGGCCGCCACCAGGCCCCACCATGTCATCCACCACCGGCGCACCGGGCGCGGCGCGGCCGCCGTCGCCGCATCCCGCACCGCGGCCAACCGGTCCTGGCCTGGAGGCGCGATTCCGCCCGCCGCCCAGGCGCGCCCCACCGCCCACTCACGGGCCAACGCCATCCCCGCGGTGCCCAGCACCCCCACCAGCACCAGGAAGCGCGCGATGATGGCCAGGGGCGACGTGGAATCCCCGCCATCGGGCGCCACCGCCGCGGCGATCGGGGCGCGCGCACCCACGGCGAACGCCGTGGTGCCCGCCAGGGGGTGGCCGTCGGTGGTGAGGCCCCACCACGCCACGCGATAGGTACCCGCTCCATCGGCCGGCACGGGCACCACGATGGCCTGGGGGTCGTCGGGCTCCACGCGTGCCGTCGACTCCCGCGCCCCGCGGGGTCCGCGCACCTGCGCACGCGCGAGCGCGGGCTCCACCGGTGCATCCACCAGCACGCGCACGGCCTCCGGCGGGGCGCCCAGCAGGGCTCCGGGCTGCGGCTCCACCATCGCGGCCGATGCCACGCAGGCGCCCGCCAGCACGGTGAGCAGCATGACGAGGACGGCGCGCAGGCCCGTCACGCCAGCCCGAAGGTGAGCGCCAGCAGCACGGCGTTGAGGGCGATGACCACCGTTGCGATGGCCACCCCCGCAGCCACGGTGCTGCGCCGGTTGACCAGCCCACCCATCAGGTTCCGGTCGGAGGTGACCTGGATCAGGGGGATGAGCGCGAAGGGGATTCCGAACGACAGGATGACCTGCGAGATGACCAGCGCCAGCACCGGATCGATGCCCAGCGCAAGCACCACGAACGCTGGCGCCATGGTGATGGCCCGGCGCAGCCACACGGGGATGCGCCGCTTGATGAACCCCTCCATCACCACCTGGCCGGCCAGGGTGCCGATGCTCGATGACGACAGCCCGGACGCCAGCAGCGCCACGCCGAACAGGATGTCCGCGTGGCCGCCCACCACGGAACCCAGGCCGTCGAACACCTCCGTGAGGTCCTCCCCCACCGTGGTCATGCCGGTGGCGTTGAACGCCGTGGCGGCGATGACCAGCATCGAGAGGTTCACCAGGCCGGCGATGGTCATGGCCACCACCACGTCGATCACCTCGAACCGGAACAGCCGTCGCTTGACGGCGGGGTCGGCCACGGGGATGCGCCTCTGGGTGAGCGCCGAGTGCAGGTAGATGACATGGGGCATGACGGTGGCTCAAAGGATGCCCACCGCCAGCAGGACGCTGCCCGGTCCCTCGAACCCCGGCACCAGGCCCCCCGCCACGTCTGCAGCCGACGGCTTGACAAGGAACACCTGCACTGCGAACGCCACCACGATCACGCCCACGAACGCGGCGATCACGGCCTCCAGACGGCGAAAGCCCCGCGCCTGCATGGCCAGGATGGCATACGACGCCACGGCGGTGATGACCCCCGCCGGCAGGAGCGGGATGCCGAACAGCAGGTACAGGCCCAGGGCCGCGCCCACGAACTCGGCCACGTCGGTGGCCATGGCCACCAGCTCGGCCTGCACCCACAGGCCGCGCGTGACCGGCCGCGAATAGCGGGCGCGGCAGGCCTCGGCCAGGTTCATGCCCGATGCGATGCCGAGCTTGGCCGACATCGACTGGATGAGCATGGACATCAGCACGGCGGCCACCACCACCCACACCAGCAGGAAGCCGTACTCCGCGCCGGCCGCCATGTTGGTGGCGAAGTTGCCGGGGTCCACATACGCCACGGCTGCGATGAACGCGGCGCAGGAACGGG
>JADHKZ010000055.1 GCA_016780995.1 Thermoleophilia bacterium
TGGTGGGCGGCGCGGGAACGCCGGCCGACGAGATCGCGCAGGCCAAGGCCCTGCTCGACTCGGGCGCCATCGACCAGGCCGAGTACGAGAAGCTGAAGGCCAAGGCGCTCGGCTAGGACGAGTAGCGCTGGTCCATCTGGCGGTGGTCGGGTAGCCCGACAGCGTCCGTGATCTCACCGAAGGTCATGAGCGCGGACGGGTCGGGCCCCGACCCCGTGGACGCCAGCGCCCCGTAGGCCTGCCGCAGGGCATGGCCCGCCGCCAGGATGGCGCTGATGCCCCACAGCACCACGCGGAAGCCCATCTCGCCCAGCTCGGGCGTGGGCACGATGGGCGTGCGACCGCCCTCCACCATGTTGGCCACCGGGCGCGCGCGGCCCAGTTCGCTGCCGATGCGCGCCAGCTCGTCGCGGTCGAGCGGAGCCTCCACGAACACCGCATCGGCCCCCAGGTCTGCCGCTGCACGCGCCCGTGAAATGGCCTCGTCCAGCCCCTCCAGCCCACGCGCGTCCGTGCGCGCGACGAGGAACAGGTCGATGCCCTCATCACGCAGGTCCACCACCGCGCGCACCTTGGCCAGCCACTCCTCGCGCGGCACGATGCGCTTGCCGTCCATGTGCCCGCAGCGCTTGGGCCACTCCTGGTCCTCCAGGATCATTCCCGCGGCGCCCGCGCGGTGCAGCAGGCGCGCGGTGCGCGCGGCCGACAGGGCGTTGCCGTACCCGGTGTCGGCGTCCACGATCACCGGCACCCCGGGCACCGCGGCGATCAGGTCGCGCGCGGCGTCGGTGACCTCGGTCTGCGTGAGGTAGCCGAAGTCGGGCAGGCCCAGGCGCGATGCCGCCACCGAGTACCCGGACACCACCAGCGCGCCGAATCCCACCTGCGCGGCGAGGCGGGCGGACAGGCCGTCGTACACGCCGGGGAGCACCAGCGGCGCAGCGCCATCGGCCAGCGCGCGAACTCGGTCGGCTGCCGGGCGGCCATCGCCCTGCCCGGGCGTCACGGCCCCGACGCCTGGTCCTTGCCCACCACCACCACGGCGTCCGCCTCGCCGATGGCATCGGCGGCCACGCCGTCCAGCGGGGGCGCCAGGGCGATGCCAAGGTCCTTGGCCACGTTCTGGGCCACGGCCTGCTTGCCCTCGGGCCACATGACCACCGACGCCGCCAGCTGCTGGTCGTTGGCGTCACCCACCTCGCCCACGCGGTACCCGGCGGTCTCCACCTTGGGGGCCACCACCTGGCGGGCCGCCCCGGTAACTCCGCTGGCGTTGAGCACGGCCACCGTGTAGGCCGCCCGGTCCTGGATGGGCGGCGGGTCGTCGGGCACCCGCGCATCGGGGTCGCCTCCCAGTGGACTGTTGGCGGGCTTGCCTATCTGCGGCGCACCCGCGGTGGCCGACGATCCGCCGTCCCGCACGCCGAACCACCACGCGGCGAACCCTCCTGCCGCCAACAAGACCACGGCGCCGGCCACCACCGCGATGGCGGCGCCGTTGCCGGAACTGCTGGGCATGGCAACGCCACCCTCGGAGATGCCTTGGCGCCCCGCAAGGGCCTGCACGCGATCGGTGGCCACGGGGGACGACATGCCCAGGCCGTTCTGCTGGCGGGCCTCGAGGCCCCGGATGGCGGCCTGCCGGCGCCACGCGATGAGCAGCAGCCCCAGTGCCCCCAGGAGCGACACGAACATGACGATGGTGGCGCTGATCATGACCCAGTCGGATGTCATCAGGTGCCCTCCCCCGGCACGGGCGGCGCATCCCCGCCGGTGGTCACCGGCACGGTGGTAGTGGACGTGGCGGCCTTCTTCGCCGCGGCGTGGTCACCGAACATCTTGGTGAGGGTGACCGCCTTGAGGCCCTTCTTCCTGAGGCCCGTGATGATCCCCGGGAGGGCGTCCGCCGTGTTCCCCACGGCGTGCAGCACCACGATGGAACCCTTGCCCGACGCGCTCACCACGCGCGACGTGAGGGTGGATCCGTCGGGCTTCTCGTAGTCCGACGGATCCACGTCCCACATCACGATCCAGCGGTAGCCCAGCTTGCCCGCCGCGGCCTCGATGCCCGGGCTCAGCGCGCCGTACGGCGGCCGGTAGAAGGGCACGCTGTCCACGCCCAGGAGCCGGTCCATGCTGGCGTTGGCGGAGAGGTCGGATGTGGCCTCGGCCTCGCTGGAGGTTGTGCTGGTGCGGTGGCTCCACCCGTGGCTGCACATGGTGATGACCCCGTCGGCAACCGCGGCCTGGATCTTGCGTGCCGCCGCCGGTGACCACGACTTCACGTTGATGCCGTTGAAGCAGAAGGTGCCCCCCGACTTGGTGCGGCGGAGGATGTCGACGATGCGCAGGGCGCTCGACTCCTCGAGCCCGTCGTCGAACACCAGCGCCACGTTGGGCCGGGTGGTGGGCAGTGAGCGGATGACCTCGGCGGTGCCTGTGCCACGCGTGGGCGGCAGCAGCAGCGTGCCCGAGCGGGCGGTGCGCCCGGCATCATCCCGCACCTCCACGTGCCCCGGGATGGAGCCGGCCTCGAGCACCTCCTTGATGCCCGCGGGCATGGGAAGTGACGCGCCCGCGGGTCGCCACGGACCCTCCACGGCCACCGTGCCCTTGGGCGTGGCCACCACGCGCATCTGCACGCCCGTGCCGCCGGTGGCGTTCACCGCGAGGGCCGCGGACCCGGGCGCGGGAAGCGCGGGCTTGGGGCTGCGGGCGGTCACCAGCAGGGCCTTCTGCTCGGCAACGGGCTCGGCCACCTCGTCGCCGGAGCCGCCACCCAGGCCGGCCCAGGCCACGAATCCCACGATCACCAGCAGCCCGCCCAGCAGGATGATGAGGGCGTTGCGGCGCCGGCGACGCAGGTCGCGGCGGCGCTCCTCGGCAGAGGCGCGCGGGCGGCCGGACGGCCCCGGTGCGTCGGGTGGGCTCACCCCGCTGATGCTAGCGGTGGGGCCCGGCGGCGCTGCGAGGCGGGTACGCTGGCCACATGCACGAATGGACCGGACTCTCGCGCGGGCGCGCACTGGGAATCGTGACCGCCCGCGACCCCCGCGACTTCCCGGTGGGGCTGTTCGCCCGCGACCCGGTGCCCCCGCCCAGCCAAGGACCCGGCAGCTTCATGTGGTTCGCCGACCACCAGGAGGCCGCCGACTTCATGGTGGAGATCGTGCCCGTTCTGCTTCTCGACCCCGACGCCTGGCCCGACTTCGACGAGCTGGTGGCCACCACGCGTGAGGTGGTGCGGACGGTGCCGGAGCAGGGCGCCGACCCCCTGGCCACCATGCGCGCGCTGGGCCAGCACTGGGGCCCGCGGGCCGACTTCGTGTGGTGGGGGGAGTTCGGCGAGATCGCCGTGGGATCCACCGACTTCGGCCGCCTCATCCTGTTGCAGTACATGGAGTACATCGACGACGGCGGCGATGACCGGTCCGTCGAGGGCGATGAGGTGGACGACCTGCTGCGCTTCCTGCGCATGTACCCCTACTAGGGGTCGCTACCCCCGCAGGGCGTCGGCGATGCCGGCGCCGAACCGGTCCACCTCGGCGTCGGCCGCCTGTGCGTCCGGGGCGTCGCCGATGCGCCGGATGATCTCGCTGGCGATCACCACGCCATCGGCCAGCCCCCCGAGCTCACCTGCCTGCTCGGGCGTGCGCACGCCGAACCCCACCACCACGGGCACGGAGATGTGACGACGGGCGCGGTCCACCAGGGCGCGCAGCCGGTCGTCGATGGACATGTCGCCGCCAGTCACGCCGGTGACCGCCACCAGGTACACGAATCCCTCGGCGCTGCCGCCGATCTCGGCCATGCGGTCGTCGTCGGTGGTGGGGGCTGCCAGCGCCACCAGCGCCACCCCCGCCTCGCGCGCCGCGGTCCGCACCTCCGTCGCCTCGTCCACGGGCAGGTCGGGGATGATGATGCCCGCCACGCCGTACGCGGCAGCCTGCCGCAGGAACTCGTCGGCGCCCTGGGCGATGACCGTGTTGTAGTAGGTCATGGCCACCACCGGCGGGCCGTCACGCAGGTCATCCGCGATGGCCAGCACGTCCATGGGGCGGGTGCCGGCGTCCAGCGCCATCTGGCCGGCCGCCTGGATGGTGGGGCCGTCGGCCAGCGGGTCGGAGAACGGGATGCCGAGCTCGATGATGTCGGCGTGCCGCGCAAGGATGCGCGCGTGGCGCTTGCTGGCCTCGATGTCGGGGTAGCCGCCCATCACGTAGGGCACGAACAGCGGCCGGCCGGCATCGCGGAAGGCGCGCTCCAGGCGCTCTGCACCCGACTCAGGCACTGGCGTCGATCCCCAGCGCGGCGCCCGCCTGGTCCACGTCCTTGTCGCCGCGCCCGGACAACGACACCAGCACGGGCCCGCCCGCGCGCAGGGATGACGCGGCATCGCGCACGTGCGCCAGGGCGTGCGAGGTCTCCAGCGCGGGGATGAGCCCCTCCATGCGGGAGCACTCGAGGAACGCCGACAGCGCCGCCTCGTCGGTGGCGTTCACGTACGTGACCCGGCCGGAGTCACGCAGGAAGGCGTGCTCGGGTCCCACGCCGGGGTAGTCGAGCCCCGCCGACACCGAGTGGGCCTCGGCCACCTGTCCGTCGGGATCCTGCAGCAGGTACGAGTACGACCCGTGCAGCACGCCCGGGCGCCCCTGTGCCAGCGAGGCGCCATGGCGGCCCGCCGGCCCCTCGCCCCCGGCCTCCACTCCCACCAGGGCCACGTCCGGGTCGTCGAGGAACCCGCGGAAGATGCCGATGGCGTTGGACCCGCCTCCCACGCAGGCCACCACCGTGCCCGGAAGGGCGCCGGTCTCCTCCAGCATCTGCGCGCGTGACTCGATGCCGATGATCGACTGGAACTCGGCCACGATCTCCGGGTACGGCGCCGGCCCCACGGCCGATCCGATGATGTAGTGCGTGGTGTCCACGTTGGTCACCCAGTCGCGGATGGCCTCGCTGGTGGCGTCCTTCAAGGTGCCGCTGCCCGAGTCGACGGGGGTCACCTCGGCGCCCAGCATGCGCATGCGGATCACGTTGAGCCGCTGGCGCTGCATGTCGGTGCGGCCCATGTACACCCGGCAGCCCAGGCCCACCAGCGCCGACGCCGTGGCCGTGGCCACCCCGTGCTGGCCCGCGCCGGTCTCGGCGATGATGCGCTGCTTGCCCATGCGCCGGGCCAGCAGCACCTGGCCCAGGGCGTTGTTGATCTTGTGCGCACCGGTGTGGCAGAGGTCCTCGCGCTTGAACCACAGCCCCTGGTCGATGCCCCATGCCTGCTCCAGGCGCCGGGCCCGGTACATGGGGGTGGGCCGGCCCACGTAGTGGCCCAGCAGCACGCCCAGCTCGCTGCGGAAGTCGGGGTCGTCGCGGTAGCGCTCGTACGCCTCGGTGAGCTCATCCAGGGCACCGATGACGGTCTCGGGCACATAGCGCCCGCCGTAGGGACCGAACCGGGTGTTAACGCTCATGCCGCCACCTCCATGGCTGCCTCGCGCGCCGCCTGTGCGAACGCGCGAATGCGACGTGGATCCTTGCGCCCCACCACGTCGCCCTCCACCCCGCTGGAGACGTCAAGGACAAATGGCCGTGCCACGCGTACCGCCTGCCCCACCACCTCGGGGGTGAGGCCGCCGGCCAGGGCGAAGGGACGGGCCGGGCGATGCGCTGCCAGCAGCGTCCAGTCGGCGCGCACGCCGGTGCCCCCGTGCGCCCCGGGCACGGCGGCGTCGAACAGCACCATGTCGCACGCGATGTCCTCGGCGTGCGCGATGGACGCCGCGTCCTCCAGCGGCACCGCCACAGTCACGGGCACGCGCAGGTGGGCGGCCAGGCGGTCGGGGCGCGCCGCGGCGTGCAGCTGCACGCGGGTGAGCGCGCATTCGCGCACGCTGCGCGCGAGGTGCTCGGGGTCGGGATCCACGAACACCCCCACGCGCTCAACGCCGTCGGGCACCTCGCGCATCACCGCCTGCGCGGCAGCCAGGTCCAGCGCCCGCGGGCCGTGCGGGGTGAGCACGGCACCGATGCCCCAAGCACCGGCATCCACGCACGCCTGCACGTCCGCGGGGTGGGTGAGCCCGCAGAACTTGATCCTCTGGTCGCGCAACATGCCTCGCACAGTAGTCCGGCCGGAGCGGGCCGCGCGATACACTCCCGCGGATGCCGTGCGTGCCATGCCTGATCGCGACGAGGGGACTCGACGATGGCGAGCCTTCCCAACATCCGTCGCTCGTCCAAGCGGACCCCCTCCGCGCTGGTCGCCCCTGACCGCGATCGGCCGGATGTCCAGCGCCTCGATGCCTACGGCCTCACCTGGCTGAACATCGAGGAGCCCACCGAGTCGGAGGTGGCGTGGCTGGCCGAGCACCACGACTTCCACCCCCTCGACCTGGAGGACGTGCTGTCGCGCAGGCGTCAGCGCTCCAAGATCGACGAGTACGACGGCTACGTGTTCCTGGTGCTGCACTTCCCGCGGTTCGACAAGGGCACGGGGCGACTGCAGGCCACCGAGCTCAATGTGTTCATCGGCCCGGGCCTGCTCATCACCATCCCCAAGGAGCCGCTCAAGCCCATCTCGGCCCTGTGGTCGCGATGCGAGCAGCGCGAGGATGCCCGGTTCGACTACATGTCGAAGGGCTCGGGCTTCCTGCTGTACGAGATCGTGGACCAGATGTTCGACTACTGCTTCCCGATCCTCGACAAGATCGGGTTCAAGCTGGACACGCTGGAGGACGCCATCTTCGAGGGCCACAGCCGGGCCCTGGTGCGCGACATCTCCAACGTCAAGCAGGAGATCATCAACTACCGCAAGGTCATCAAGCCCCAGCGTCCGACCCTGCGCATGCTGGAGCGCGCGGTGCAGCGGTATGCGCCCCACGACCTGGAGATCTACTTCGACGACATCGTCGACAAGAACGAGCGCATCTGGGACTCGCTGGAGAACTACAAGGAGGTGGCCGAGGCGCTGGAGGCCACCAACGAGTCGGTCATCACCCACCGCCTCAACGACATGCTGGGCGTGCTCACCATCATCTCCGCGGTCATCCTGCCGCTCACGCTGATCACCGGCTTCTACGGCATGAACATCGACGGGCTGCCCTTCGCCCGCCACGGGCTGGCGTCGTTCCTGGTGCTGCTGGTGATCATGGTGGGGCTGGCCGTGGGCGTTCTCTGGTACTTCCGAAAGCGCAAGTGGCTGTAGGCCCGCCGCCGGGACGGCGGATCAGGTGGGCGCCATGGAGAATGGCCTACGTGAGCGCCGAGCATGATCACGAGTTCGAGGGTCCGCAGTGCGTGTTCTGCGAACTTCCGGCCCAGGGAGACGATGTGCAGGCGCTCATCCTGGCCCGCGGGCAGCACTGCTTCGTGATCATGAACGCCTACCCGTACGCCAGCGGCCACCTGATGGTCGTCCCCTACTCGCACCTGGACCGGCTCACCGACATGCCCCCGGACGCCGTGGCTGAGATGATGGAGCTCGCCCGCGCCGCCCAGGTGGTGCTGTCGGAGGCCATGCACCCGCATGGGTTCAACCTCGGCATGAACCAGGGATCGGCCGCGGGCGCCGGCATCGCGGACCACCTGCACCTGCACCTGGTCCCCCGATGGTCGGGGGATACCAACTTCATGCCGGTGACGGGAGACGTGCGCGTGATGCCGCAGAGCCTGGAGGAGACCTACGCAATGCTGAAGCCGGGATTCGACGCGTGACCCTCGACCCGGGGGTCTTCAAGGCCTACGACATCCGCGGGCTCTACGGCGAGCAGATCGACGAAGCCGGCGCCGAGCGCGTGGGCCGTGCGTTCATCGCGGTCACGGGCGCGCAGCGGGTGGCCGTGGGCCACGACGTGCGCCTGTCGTCACCGGGCATCAGCGCGGCGTTCATCCGCGGCGCGCTGTCGGCCGGCGCCGACGTGACGGCCCTGGGGTTGGCCGCGACCGAGATGGTGTACTTCGCGGTGGACGAGGGCGGGTATGACGCCGGCGCGGTCATCACGGCCAGCCACAACCCACCCGCCTACACCGGCGCCAAGATGGTCACCGCCGGCGCGCTGCCGCTGTCCGGCGACACCGGAATCTCCGAGATCGGCCGCCTGGCCCTGGCCGGCGAGCCCGCGCCCGCGGATGCCCCGGGTACCGAGGGCGTGGACGACGGCCTGCTGGACCGCTTCGTGGACCGCTGCATGCAGTTCGTGGACCCGTCGGCCATCACCGGGCTCAAGGTGGTGCTGGATGCCGCCAACGGCATGGCCGGGGTGTACCTGCCCCCGGTGCTCGAGCGGATCCGCATTGACGCCGTGCCGTGCTTCCTCGATCCGGATGGCCGATTCCCCCACCACGAGCCCAACCCCCTGCTGGAGGAGAACCGGGAGTTCATCGAGCGCGCCGTGGTGGAGGACGGCGCCGACGTGGGCATCGCCTGGGACGGTGACGCCGACCGCTGCTTCTTCATCGACGAGCAGGGTGGGTTCGTGGCCGGTGACTTCCTCACGGCCCTGCTGGCACGCCACATCCTGGGCCGCGTGGGCCCCTCCACCGTGGTGTACGACCTGCGGGCATCGTGGGCCGTGCGCGACGCCATCATCGACGCCGGGGGCACGCCCGACGAGTTCCGCGTGGGCCACGCCTTCATCAAGCGCCGCATGCGCGAGGTGGATGCCGTGTTCGCGGGCGAGGTGAGCGGCCACTACTACTTCCGCGACTTCTCGTATGCCGACTCGGGACTGATCCCCGCGCTGATGGTGCTGGAGATCCTGGCCACCTCCGACCAGCCGCTGTCGCAGATGGTGGCGGCGCTGCGCGAGCGGTACCACATCTCCGGTGAGATCAACTCCACGGTGGACGATCCCGGGGCGGCGCTGGCGCGGCTTCGGGCACGCTACGCCGACGGCACGCAGGCCGAGGTGGATGGCCTGTCGGTGTCGTACGACGACTGGCACTTCAACGTGCGCTCCTCGAACACCGAACCGCTCCTTCGCCTCAACCTCGAGTCCCTCGTGTCGGAGGCCGACATGGAGCGCAAGCGTGACGAGGTGCTCGCGATCATCAGGGAGGGCTGACATGGCCGAGATCGAGATCGATGGCGAGCGCTACCGCCTGAGCGTGGACCACGACCTGTGCATGGGCACCCGCGTGTGCATCGCCCGCCTGCCGGGCGTGTTCACGGTGGACGATGACGACAACCTGTCGAGCGCCAGCGACGACGTGCTGGACCCGTCGCTCGCCGACGCCGTGCGCGAGGCCGTGGATGACTGCCCGCAGGAGGCCATCCGCCTGGAGAAGCTTGGCTGACGCGGTAATCCGCGCCCGGGCGATCGAGGTGCGCTACCAGCGGGGCGGCGCCCTGGCCGTGGCCGGGGTGAACATCGATCTCCGCCCCGGGGCGGGCCTGCTCATCACCGGGCCGCGCGGGTCGGGCAAGTCGAGCGTGCTCCGCGCCGTGCTGGGCCTGGCGGGCCCCGGCGGCGACATCACCGTGCTGGGGGCGCCGCCCGGCGACCCCGCCGCGCTTCGGCGCATCGGTTGGGCACCCCAGTCGTGGCCATTCGCCTACGGCCTTCGGGTCCGCGAGGTGGTGCAGATGGTGGCCGAGCTGGGCGGTCACGGGCGCCAGGCGGCCGCGCGGGCAATCGAGGAGGCCGGCGTGGAGCGGCCCGACGTGCGAGTGGAGCGCATCGAGATCGAGGATGCCCGGCGCACGTCGCTGGCCTGCGCGCTCGTCGGCCAGCCTGACCTGCTGGTGCTGGACGACCCCTGGGAGTTCCCCGAGACCACCGCGGCCGTGCGCCGCGCCATTGACCGGGGCGCGGCCGTGCTGGCGGCGTCATCCGATCCGGGCGGCCTGCCGGCGCTACTGGGGGCCAGCATCCGCCTGGACGAGGGCGTGCCCGCGTGAGCGCCGTGATGGCCATCACCCGCACCGAGGCCCGGGGCATCAGCCGCCGCCGGTGGTTCCTGGCGCTGCTGCTGGCGGGCGTTGGCGTGATCGTGGCCGGGGCCGTGCTGGCGGCCGGCCGCGACGGGCTGATGGCCCTCGACACCATGCGGTCGTGGGCCGCCGCCGTGTACCTGGTGGGCGGCCTGGCCGTGGCCGGCACGCTGGGGGCAAGCGCCGTGAACCGTGACGCCGACGGCGGCTGGGTGGGCCTGCAGGTGGTCACGGGAACCCCGCGCGCCACGGTGCTGCTGTCCCGCGTGGCCGGACGCCTGCTGATGCTGGTGGCCACGTTCGCCACCTGGATGGTGGTGGCCGCCATCTGCTCCGCCGCCATCGGGCAGGGCGGCGACGGGCCGCTGTTCGTGCACGGCCTGGCCATGCTGGAGAACATGGTGCTGGTGCTGGTGGTGGCGGCGCTCTGCAGCGTGGCCCTGGGCCCCGTGGCATCGGGCGTGGTGGCCGCCTTCTTCTACGTCTCGTGCCTCTCGCTGGTGAACCTGATGGCCGCCAGCAACGCCGAGGTCATCGGCACCGCCTGGACCGGGCTCATCACCACGCTCTACCTCATCTTCCCCCGTGCCATCACGTCGCCCATGCTCAGCGAGATGCAGGCCCGTGGCGCGGCGGGGGTGGCCGGCGCCCAACTGGAGATCAACGGCAACGTGGTGCTGGTGCCCGCTGCGTCGTGGCTCACGGTCCTGTGGACCCTTGCCTGGTGCGGGGTCATCGCATGGGCCGCGGCGGCATCGTTCCGCCGACGCGCGCTGTCCTGAGCGCCGCCTAGGCCGAGACGGCCTCGCGGTCCACGCGGCCGTAGGTGGTGTTGCGCTCCACGGGGATGCGCCCGCCGCCGGTGATGAGGTCGCGGATGCGGTCCTGCGTGAGGCCCAGCGGCGTCTGCACGGTGGTGGCGTGCGCCACGCGCTCCTCCACCAGCGTGCCCGACAGGTCGTCCAGGCCGTAGCGCAGGCCCTCCTGCGTGATGTCCTCCTCCAGCATCACCCAGTGGCCCTTGATGTGGGGGAAGTTGTCCAGCACCAGGCGCGACAGCGCGATGGTGCGCAGCTTCTCGTCGCGCGACGGGCCCGGCAGGTACGAGAAGTCGGTGTTGCCCGGGAGGAACGGCAGCGGGATGAACGCCTGGAATCGCGCCGGGCTGCCGGCCTCGATGGACTGCTCCTGCAGGTGGCGCAGGCGGATGAGGTGGTCCACCTTCTCCTCGGGGGTCTCGAAGTGCCCGAACAGCATGGTGGCGTTGGTGGGGAGCCCCAGCGCGTGGGCGTCGCGGTGCACCTCGAGCCACTGCTCCGCGGGCAGCTTGCGGTCGGCGATGATCTTGCGCACCCGCGGGCTGAACACCTCGGCCCCGCCCCCCGGCATGCTGTCGTGCCCGGCGGCGATGAGGCGCTCCAGCGCCTCGCGCGGGCTCACGCGGGCCATGCGTGCCACGAACTCCACCTCCACGGCGGTGAGGGCGGTGAGCGACACGTGCGGCAGCGCGGCCTTGAGCTCGCGGAAGAGGTCCTCGTAGTACTCGAGGGTGTACTCCTTGGTCATCCCGCCGACGACGTGCACCTCGGTGATGCCCTGGTCGGAGATCTGCTGGGCGCGGTCCACCAGCTGGTCCACCGAGTACGCGTAGGCGCGGGGATCGTGGTCGGTCCACACCGCGAACGCGCAGAACCCGCAGCCCACCACGCAGATATTGGTGGGGTTGAGGTAGCCGTTGACGTTGTAGGTGACCTGGTCCCCGTGCATGCGCAGGGCCACG
>JADHKZ010000056.1 GCA_016780995.1 Thermoleophilia bacterium
CCGGCCTTCGGCCGTGAGCGCGCCAGCGAGCCCCGCCGCGAGCGCCCGTCGTTCGACACCGGCGACGCGCTGGACGTCCCCAGCTTCCTGAAGGACTCCTAGCCGCACCGAGCCCGCACGTAGAGTGCGGGCGGTGAGCGACCTCAAGCGGACCAGCCTGTACGACGCCCATGCGTCGGCGGGGGCCAAGATCGTGGACTTCGCGGGCTGGGAGATGCCCGTGGAGTACCTGGGAGTGCGGGCCGAGCACCTGGCGGTGCGCGAGCGCTGCGGCCTGTTCGACGTGTCGCACATGGGGCAGATCGAGGTGGTGGGGCCGGGAGCACGCGACTTCCTGCAGGCCACCCTCACCAACGACATCACCCGCATCGGCCCGGGCCAGGCGCAGTACACCCTGCTGCCCGACGACGACGGTGGGGTGATCGACGACCTCCTGGCCTACGCGCTGCTGGATCGGTTCCTGCTGGTGGTCAACGCATCCAACATCCAGGCCTGCCTCGATCGAATCACGGCCCTCGCCCCGGCGGGCATCGAGGTGATCGACCGCTCACCGGGCACCGGCATGCTGGCCCTGCAGGGGCCGGCCTGGGCCAAGGCCCTCACGCCCATCTCGTCACCCGAGCCGTTCTCGCTGCAGTACATGGAGGCCACCGAGGCCACGGTGGCCGGCGTGCCCTGCCTGGTGGCGCGCACCGGCTACACCGGCGAGCCCGGCGTGGAGATCATGTGCGACGCCGGCCAGGCCCCCGCCATCTGGGACGCCCTCATGGGTACCCCCGACCGCCCCGACCCCGCGGGCCTGGGCGCCCGCGACACCCTGCGCCTGGAGATGGGCTACCCGCTCTACGGAAACGAGCTCTCGCGCGACCGCACGCCCATCCCCGCCGGCCTCAAGTGGGCCTGCGACCTGAAGCACGGGGGCTTCCCGGGCGCCGAGCGAATGCAACGCGAGGCCGAGCAGGGAACGCCCGAGCGCCTGGTGGGCATCATGCTCACCGAGAAGGGCATCCCCCGCGGCGGTTGCCCGGTGCTGGTGGACGGCCAGCAGGTGGGCACCGTCACCAGCGGCACCCTGTCGCCGTCACTCGGCGTGGGCGCCGGACTCGCGTACGTTTCCGCAGAGCACGCCGAGCGGGGCACCCGCCTCCAGGTGGACGTGCGCGGCAAGCCGAAGGCGGCAGAGGTGGTCACCCTGCCGATGGTCGATTCATCACCACGCAAGGAGCACCACTCGTGAGCGACGAGACCTACCCCGCAGACCTCCGCTACCACCCCGAGCACGACTGGGCACGGGTGGAGGGCGATGAGGCCACCTTCGGCGTCACCTGGTACGCCCAGGACGCCCTGGGCGAGGTGGTCTACTACGACCCGCCCGCCGTGGGTGACACCGTCACCGCGGGCAGCTCCTACGGCGAGCTGGAGAGCGTGAAGGCCGTGAGCGACATCATCTCGCCGGCCTCCGGCGAGGTCATCGCGGTCAACGACAAGGTCAGCGACGCGCCTGAGCTCGTGAACTCAGACCCCTACGGCGACGGCTGGCTCATCAAGGTGCGGCTGTCCGACCCCTCCGAGCTCGACGCCCTCATGGACGAGGCCGCATACCGGGCGTACCTGCAGGGCCTGGCCGGCTAGGCGACCCGCATGAGCCTGGAGCAGCGCCTCACCGACGACATGAAGGCCGCCATGAAGGCGGGGGAGAAGGACACCCTCGGCGTGGTGCGCCGCGTGCTGGCGGCCCTCAAGAACGCCCGCATCGACAAGAAGGCCGACCTCGACGAGCAGGACGAGATCAGGGTGGTGCGCTCCATCGCCAAGCAGCACAAGGAGAGCATCGAGCAGTTCCGCGCCGCCGGCCGCGAGGACCTGGCCACCAAGGAGGAGGCCGAGCTGGCCATCCTCACCGTCTATCTGCCCCCCGAGATGGACGAGGCCCAGCTCGACGCCATCATCGACGAGGCCATCGCCGAGACCGGTGCATCATCCATGAAGGACATGGGCACGGTGATCAAGGCCGTGATGGCCCGCACCGCTGGCCAGGCCGAGGGCGGCGTGGTGAGCGCAAAGGTGAAGGAGCGCCTGGGGGGTTAGGCACCGGGGACCCGGATCTCCCCTGATGCGGCGGTGATCCGCAGCGCCCGCGGCCCGCCCGCCCCCACGTCGAGGTGCACCTTCTCGATCGCCCCGCAAGGGTGGCTCACCGCGATGGCCCCGGGCATCGCCGCGGGGTCGTCCCACTGGATGAGGAAGGGCAGCAGCGGCGTGGCACACGCCTGGGGCATGCCGGCCACCCTCCACGACAGCACGGATCCGTCGGCGTTCCGGCGCGTGCCAGGCACCACGTCGTAGCCGCGCGCGGCGGCCTCGTCGTCGATGTCATCCACCCGCTCGCACCACAGGGCCAGCCCGCCGCCGGCGTCGGCCACCTCGGCCACGCGCGCGGTGAACCCCACCCGAGGGGCATCCGGATCGGCCACCTCCACCAACTCCAGGTAGGCACCGTCCAGGGGGATCACGGCGTTGCGCGTGCCCCATGCGGGGTGCACGCCACCCGGCAGGGTGCGGAGCCCGTGGTGCATCAGCAGGTGGTCGGCGACGTCGCCGATGGAGGGCACCGCCCACACCACATGGTCGAGTTGGGACATCATCGTCACGCTACTCGCGCACACGACCGAACGATGGGCATCGGGCGTAAGGCCATGGGTACTCTGTCGCGGGTTTCGGGCCGGATTCCATTCGGCCCACCGCACGAGAAGGGCGCGTTCGCGCCGTAGGGAAGACGACGAGAGGCTTACCTTGGGCAACTTTCACGTAACGGAGTCGGGCAAGACGCTCGTCACCCTCATCCCGGGTGACGGCATCGGCCCGGAGGTCGTGGACTCGACCGTCCGCATCATCGAGGCCACTGGCGCCCCGATCGAGTGGGAGGAGCGCCACGCCGGCGAGCGCGTCTTCCTCGAGGGCCTGCCCTCGGGCGTGCGCCAGGACACCATCGACAGCATCCGCAAGACGCGCGTGGTGATGAAGGGCCCGCTCGGCACGCCGGTGGGCTACGGCGAGAAGAGCGCCAACGTGACGCTCCGCAAGCTGTTCGAGACCTACGGCAACATCCGCCCGGCGCGTGAGTACCCCGGCGTGAAGACGCCGTACTCGGGCCGCGGCATCGACCTGGTGGTCGTGCGTGAGAACGTCGAGGACCTCTACGCCGGCATCGAGTACATGCTCACCCCGGGCGTGGCACAGGGCCTCAAGCTCATCTCGCGCAAGGGCACCGAGAAGATCGTGCGCCTGGCGTTCGAGTTGGCCCGTGCCGAGGGCCGCGAGTCGGTGGTGGCCATGTCCAAGGCCAACATCATGAAGATGACCGAGGGCATGCTGAAGAGCGTGTTCGAGGAGGTCGCGCCCGAGTACGACGACATCGAGTCGTGGCACGTCATCGTCGACAACGCCGCCCACCAGCTGGTGAAGCTGCCCGAGCAGTACAGCGTGCTGGTGACCACCAACATGAACGGCGACATCCTCTCGGACCTCTCGTCGGCGCTCATCGGTGGCCTGGGCTTCGCGCCGTCGGCCAACATCGGCAGCGACGTCTTCATCGCCGAGGCCGTGCACGGCTCGGCGCCCAAGTACGCCGGCAAGAACGTCATCAACCCGACCGCCATGATCCTGTCGGGCGTCATGATGCTGCGCCACCTCGGCATGTTCGAGGAGGCCGCCCTCATGGAGAACGCCGTCATCGCCACCCTCGAGGAGGGCAAGGCCATGACCCGCGACGTGGTGGGCGACGAGAAGCAGGCCGGCACCATCGGCTACACCGACGAGATCATCAAGAACCTGGGCAAGAAGCCCAAGGACTGGAAGGTCCGCGAGTACAAGCCCATCAAGCTGCCGCAGCTGCCTGCTGCCCCGGACTACGTGAAGGTGAAGACCCGGCAGGTATGCGGCGTGGACATCTTCATCGAGTCGGCCGGCGACAAGATGTCCATCGGCCAGAGCCTGGAGAAGGTCTGCGAGGGGCGCGACCTCTACCTGAAGATGGTCGACTCGCGCGGCACCAAGGTGTACCCGCCCAACGACGTGCTCACCGACACCGTCGATGCCTGGCGCGCGCGGTTCATGCTGCGCGACGACTCGGGCGAGCTCAGCGATGCCCAGCTCATCGACCTGCTGCAGGCCGTGGCGCAGGAGCACAAGTGGTCGCACGTCGAGAAGCTTCAGCGCTTCGATGGCGAGGACGGCTTCACCAAGGCGCAGGGCGAGGACTGACGCCCGAAGCCTGTAACACCCGATCCACCGCGAGGGCGGCCTTCGGGCCGCCCTCGCGCGTTGGTGGGGGTAGCCCATCAGGGTGGTACCGGCGTGCCCCCGGCGTGTCTATGGTCCGCGGCGTGCTCAAGGTCATGGTCGTCGAGGACAACTCGCTGCTTCGCACGTCGCTCTCCGACGCCCTTGCCGGCGACGACATCGACGTGGTGGCGTCATGCGCCACCGCCAGTGAGGCCGTGGAGGAGCTCCGGCGCGTGACGATCGACGTGCTGGTGACCGACCTCGACCTGGGGGAGGGCCCTGACGGCATCACGCTTGCCCATGTGGTGCGTCGCATGCACCCGCTGGCCGGGGTGGTGATCCTCACCGGATACCGCGACCCCCGGCTGGTGGCGGGCAAGCTCACACAGGTGCCGCCGGGTAGCGAGTACGTGGTGAAGGAGTCCGTGAGCAGCATGCAGTCGTTGCGCATGGCCATCGACCGCTCCATCGTGCGCGCCGCCCGCGCTGATGCCGGCCTTCCCGGCAGATCTCCCGACACGGGGATCGACCTCACCGACCCCCAGGTGGAGACCATGCGCCTGGTGGCCGAGGGGCTTTCCAATGCCGAGATCGCCGAACGCCGCTGCGTGACCGTGGGGGCCGTGGAGGTGTCCATCTCGCGCATCGCCCGCGCGCTCGGAATCCCGCACGACCGCGCGCATAATCAGCGGGTGCTGATCACGCGCGAGTACTACCGGCTCACGGGCGGCTCCCCTGGAACCCGGGCCTAGGCCCCCCGGGGCCCGCCAGCTGGCCGGGGGGCCGGCCACGAGGTCTCCCATCGTCTACGCGGTGCTGGCCGTGTTCGTGGTGGTGCTCAAGCTGGAGATCCTCCGCGCCGCCGACATCCCGGTGACCACCGCGCTCATCGCCATGGCAGCGGCCCTGGTCGCGCTGCTGGTGGCCCGGGCCGTGCTGGACCGCACGCTGCTCCGCGACTGCCGGGCCAATCCCGTTCCCGTGTGGGTGTCGGTGGCCGTCGGTGCCGCCCTGGGAGTCGTCACCGGCGCGCCGTTCGCCATCGCGCTCGCGGTGGGGGAGGGGGCCTTCACCCTGCCCACCCCCGGATTGCTGGTGGGCAACGTGGTGCGGTCGGCCTTCTTCTTTCCCGGGCTGGCATATGTGGTGGGCCTTCGCTGGTGGTACGCGGGTGAGCGCAGCCGTGCCGAGCAACAGCTCATCGAGGCCGAGGCCCGGCGCATTCGCGCGGGCAGCGCCGTGGCATCCACCCGCGGGCTCATCATCGATGTCGCCCGCCGCGAACTGGGTCCGTCGCATCGCGAAGCCGCCGACTTGCTGGAGGCCGCCGCCGCGTCGGAGTCGCCCGACGACTGGTCACGCGCGGCCAGTTCGCTGCGCACGGCGGCCCGGTCGGCGGTGCGCTCCACCAGCCACGATCTCTGGGTGGACGGTGGTGACCGTGCCGCCCGCATCCGGTGGCGGAGCATCGTGCCCACTGCACTGGTGCGCTACCCGCTGCCGTTGCTCGTGCCCTCGCTCATGATCACGGGCATCGTCTACAGCCGGGCCGAGCTCTCGAGGGTGGGAATCGTCGCGTCGTTGCTGGCGCTGGGTGTGTCGGTGATCGTACTGGTGGCGGGCTTCCTGATGGGGCGCGTGTTCATCGCCTGGCGTTCGCACTGGGCGGTTGCCGTGACCGTGGCCACCGTGATCGCCGCCACCAGCGTGGCGCAGGTGGCGGCCCTGGCAGTGGTGGACCGCACGCCGTCGGTGTTGGCCATCATCGCGGCTCCTGCGGGGCTCCTGGTCACCACTGCCGCCGTGTCGCTGGTACTGATGATCCGCGATTCGGGAGCGGCGGTGATCCAGTCGCTGGTGGACGAACGGGCCCGGGCCGATGCCCAGCGCGCCGCCCTCGAGGACCTGAACGCCGATCTGTCACGCGAGCTGGCGTCGCACCTGCACGGCACGGTGCAGCCCAGCCTGGTGGCCGCGTCGGTGGCGCTGGACGAGGCCGTGCGCACGGGTGACGCCGACGCCCTGCGCGAGGCGGCCCAGATGGCCGACCACGCCCTGAGGTTGGGCGTGGAGATGCCCGATGCCGCGACGGCGCGCACGCTGTCGCAGGTGATCGATGACCTCCGCGGGCGCTGGCAGGCCATGCTGGAGCTTGACGTGCAGGTGGTGCCGCCGGATGCCGAGGGCCTGCCCGGCGAGGACATCGCCAAGGTGCTGGACGAGTGCCTGAACAACGCCGTGGTGCACGGAATGGCCACGCGTGTGACCGTGCGCGTCGCGTGCGGGGACGGCGGGTGCACGGTGCAGGTGGCCGACGACGGCTCGGGCCCCGCCGGGGGCGAGCCGGGCCTCGGCGCCGCGTTGCTCGACCGGATGACCGGCGGGGAGTGGTCGCTTGAGCGCGGGGCGGATGGCGGCGCGGTGGCGGTGGCGCGCCTGGGCGCTACGCCTGCGCGATGAGCGCCACGGCTGCTACCGCGTTCACGGTGCCATGGGCCACCACGGCCGCCACCATGCCGCGCCGGCGGTAGAGCCAGGCCAGCACCCAGCCCACCAGGGCCAGCGCCAGTGCGCGTGGCCACACCAGGTAGGCATCCAGGTGCGCGGCGGTGAACAGCAGTCCTGACAGCGGCGCCGCCCACATGAAGGGCATCAGCCGCACCAGCCCGCGTAGGGCCAGGCCGCGGAAGAGCAGCTCCTCGCCCACCGGCGCGAACAGCACCAGCGCGCACACCAGCAGCGCCATCTGCCACCAGGCCGATCCCACGGAGATGTCCAGATCCTCAAGCGCACTGCGCGCGTTCGGGTCCAGTTGCGCCCCGGTGGCGATCACGGTTGCCGACAGGAACACGCACCCGGCGCCCACGGCCAGCCCCACCCCCGCGGCCCTCCACGGGCGGCCCTTGGTGGCCAGGGTCACGCGCCGCTGCGCAGGCGGCAGCGCGCGCACCAGCACCACGGCGCCCAGCAGGATGGCCCCGCTGCCGATGAACGTGGCGATGGCGGTGACCGAGTCGTCCGATGCGCCCGTGGCTGCCACCACCGCGGCCGAGCCCAGCAGTACGGCCAACCCAATGGCAACCATGGCGATCGGCCACGCGATGCGCCACATCGCGCCGGGGGAGAAAGTGCTGTCGCGCTCCACGCCCGGCAGCGTATCCCCGCGGGGCGCGGCTACACTCCCGCGCCGTGTCCACCGCCACCGCCACACGTCCGCGCGTGCTCTCCGGCATGCGCCCCACGGGGCAGCTGCACGTGGGTCACCTGCTCGGCGCGCTGGGCAACTGGGTGCGCATGCAGGACGACTACGAGTGCATCTACATGGTGGCCGACCTGCACGCGCTCACCACGGGCTATGAGGACGTGCAGGGCATCCGCGCCAACGGCACCGAGATGGTGGCCGACTGGGTGGCGGCGGGGGTCGACCCCGAGCGCAGCATCATCTTCCGGCAGAGCGACGTGCCGCAGCACGCGGAGCTGGCGATCCTGCTGGGCATGATCACCCCGCTCTCGTGGCTGGAGCGGGTGCCCACCTACAAGGGGCAGATCGACGAGCTGGGCGAGCACCTGCTCACCTACGGCTTCCTGGGCTATCCGCTGCTGCAGACGGCCGACGTCATCCTCTACAAGGCCACGCGGGTGCCGGTGGGGCAGGACCAGCTGCCGCACCTGGAGCTCTCGCGCGAGGTGGTGCGCCGGTTCAACCACCTGTACGGCCCGGTGTTCCCGGAGCCCGAGGCCATCATCTCCGAGGCGCCCCTGCTGCTGGGCATGGACGGCCGCAAGATGAGCAAGAGCTACGGCAACGCCATCACGCTGGCCTCCTCGGATGAGGAGATCGACAAGCAGGTGATGAGCATGGTCACCGACCCGCAGCGCATCAAGAAGGACGACCCCGGTGATCCCGAGGTGTGCAACGTGTTCTCATGGCAGAAGCTCATGGGGGCCAGCGACGCGGAGATCACCGAGATCTTCCAGGGGTGCACCATCGCCACGCTCGGGTGCGTGGCCGACAAGCGCAACCTGGCCGAGAAGGTGAAGGGCCTCATCCGCCCCATCCGCGAGCGCCGGGAGGAGCTGATGCAGGATCCAGGACGTCTGGAGGCAATCCTCGAGGACGGCGCCGAGCGCGCCCGCGCCATCGCGGGCCCCGTGATGGCCGAGGCCACCGCGGCCATGGGCCTGTAGGGCCCGCCATGTGGGCGCAGCGCGCGTGAGCCCGCGCCGTCACCCGCGCGTGTGGAAGCCGGTGTGGGTGCCCACCAAGGGGGTGCTCAAGCCGCTGTCGTACGGCCCCCTGCGCATGAAGGTGGACGGGCGGGAGAACCTGCCCGCCGAGGGCCCCACGCTCATCGCGTGCAACCACGTGGCGTTCATCGATCCCCTGCTGGTGGCCGTGGCCGCCCTGCCGCGCGCGGTGTGGACCATGGGCAAGGAGGAGCTGTTCGGACCGCGGCTGCTGGAGGCTTGGCTGTCGCGCATCGGGGGCTTCCCGGTGCGCCGCCAGTCACCCGATGTGTGGGCCGTGCGCATGGGGCGCGACCTGCTGGCGCGCGGCGAGGCCCTGCTCATCTTCCCCGAGGGCGGCGTCACGCGCACCGGGCACATGGCCCCGGGGTTCTCGGGGGCGGGCTACTTCGCCACCCAGCCCGATGTCACCGTGGTGCCGGCGGCCATCTGGGACTCGCAGATGCTCAAGGGGCCGGTGCGCATCCGGTTCGGCGCGCCCATCCCCGTGGATGACATCCGCGAATCTCCCCGCGCCGGGCGCAACCGCCGCGCGGTGGAGCGCATCATGTGGCACGTGTCGGGCCTGGTGCCGCTGGTGGGCGGCCCCTACCAGGACCCCCCTGAGGGGAAGCCCCGCATCCCCCTGGTGGGCAAGGCCGCCAAGGACGCCCTGCGACGCGATGCCCAGCAGGGGGGCGGGGGAGGGGGCGCGTGACATCCCCCGGCGCGCAGGCCCGCATCCGCGATGCCATCCAGCGCCATGGCCGGGTGTCGTTCTCCCGCGCGGGCGGCCCCGGCGGGCAGAACGTGAACGCGGTGTCCACGCAGGTGGAGGTGCGCATGCCCATCGCGCGCATCCCGGTGAGCACCCGCCAGCGCGACCTCATCCGAGCCCGGCTGGCCACCCGCGTGACCGCGGACGACGCCCTGCGGGTCACCGCCCGGCGTGAGCGCCACCAGGCGCGAAACCGCGCGCGGGCCATCGATCGCATGGTGGAGCTCATCCTCGACGCCATCGCCGAGGACCCCCGTCGGCGCGCCACGCGGCCCGGCACGGGCGTGCAGAGGCGGCGCCGTGAGCAGCGGGAGAAGCAGTCGCGCAAGAAGGCCCAGCGGCGCAGGCCGCCCGACGCCGACTAGGCCGGGGGCGCCTCGGCCAGGTCGTCGCGCAGGCGCACCGCATCGCGCAGGTAGGAGTGCCACACCTGGCGGTCCACCGGCATGTAGGCGTGCAGCATCACCCGCACGCACAGGGGCAGCGACCCCGGTACGGGGATCTCGGTGGCGCACAGCAGGGGCACCGCCGTAAGGCCCATCTCGCGCGCCGCCACGGCGGGGAACTGGCTGGTGATGTCGCCCGTGGCGGTGAAGATGAGCGACACCATGTCGCCGGGATCGAGGCCGTTCCTGGCGATCATGTCCTCCAGCACCAGCCGCGTGGCCGAGGTGACCTCATCGGGGGCGTCCTCGGGCACGGTGATGGCGCCCCGGATCGCGCGGATGCGCTCGGTCATCGCCGAAGCCCCGCCTGGGCCTCGAGTGACGCCAGCTCGCCCGACGACAGCATGCGGAACTCGCCGCGCTTCAGGCGGCCCAGCCCCAGCCCGCCATAGCCGGTGCGCGCCAGTCGGCGCACCCGGTGGCCCACGGCCTCGCACATGCGCCGTACCTGGCGGTTGCGGCCCTCGGTGATCTCGATGCGCAGCCACGTTCCCCCCACGGCCTGGCGGTCGAGCAGGTCCACCTTGGCCGGCTGCGTGGGTCCGTCGTCCAGTTCGATTCCGTTGCGGAGGGCTCTCACCGACGCGGACGATACCCGTCCCTCCACCAGCGCCTCGTATGTCTTGGGCACCTTCGAGCGCGGGTGCATGAGCCGGTGGGCCAGGTCGCCGTCGTTGGTGACGAGCAGCAGGCCGGTGGTGTTGATGTCGAGCCGGCCGATGGGGTACAGCCGCACGTCGTGCGGCAGCGGGTCGAGCACCGTGGGCCGCCCCTCCGGGTCGGATGCCGTGGACACCATGCCCATCGGCTTGTTGAGCATGTACGTGCGGATGGGCTCGGCGCGCACGGGGGTACCGTCCACGGCGATTGAATCGGTCTCGCGCACCACCTGGCCCACCGTCGCCACCTGGCCGTTCACGGTCACCCTGCCCTCGGCGACCAGCTTCTCTGCGGCGCGGCGGCTCGCCACCCCGGCCTGTGCCAGGGCGCGATGCACCCGCATGTCAGCCATCGCCGGTCTCGGCCTCCGCGATGAGGTCGGCCTGCTGCAGGCGGGCCCTCAGGGCCTGCGCCTCGGGGCCGGTGAGCTCGAAGCGCTCGAGCGTGGGCAGGTCGCCGCGCCGGGCCAACCCGAAGCGCTCGAGGAACAGCGTGGTGGTGCGGAAGGTGGCGGGGCCGGGCCCGCTTGCGGCCACCTCCTCGATGAGGCCCCGGTCCAGCAGGCTGGTGACCGTGCTGTCCACGTCCACGCCGCGAAGCCGCCCGATCTCGCGCCGGGTGACCGGCTCCAGATAGGCCACCACCGCCAGCGTCTCCAGCGCGGCGGGTGACAGCCGGTCCTCGCGCGGACGGGCGCGCAGCTTGTCGCAGGCCGGCGCCAGGTCGGCGCGGGTGCGAAGCGCCCACCCCCCGGCGATCTCCGCGATCTCCAGGCCCGTCTGGTCGCCGTGGCGGTCGGCCAGCTCATCCAGGGCGCGGCCGATCTGGTTGGGCGACTCGCCGGTGATGTCCTGGATGGTGGTCACCTCGAGCGGCTCGGGCGAGATGAACAGCAGGGCCTCGATGGTGCGCGCCAGCTCGGTCATGCCCGGTTGCCGGTGATGAGGATGTCGCCGAAGGGCACGTCCTGGCGCATCTCGGCCTCGCCCCGGCGCACCAATTCGAGCGCCGCCAGCAGGGTGAGCGCCTCCTCCAGGCGGTCGCAGTCGGCCACCATCTGGTCGAACGACACCTGCGAGAGCCGGGCGATCGACTCGCGCAGCCGGCCCAGCAGCTCGGGCAGCGGACGGCGGCGCACGCCCATGTGGTCCAGCGATGGCGCCGGGGGT
>JADHKZ010000057.1 GCA_016780995.1 Thermoleophilia bacterium
CAGCTGAGGGAGCTCGATGCGCAGGCCAAGACGGCTTTCGCGGCCGTGCCTGCGAAGGCGCGGAAGCTCGTCACCGGACATGAGTCGCTGGGCTACCTGGCGGACCGCTATGGCCTCACGCTGGTCGGCGCCGTGACGCCCAGCCTGTCGTCGGAGGGGCAGGTGTCCGCATCGCACCTGAAG
This sequence comes from Thermoleophilia bacterium, assembly GCA_016780995.1. GTDB lineage: Bacteria > Actinomycetota > Thermoleophilia > Miltoncostaeales > Miltoncostaeaceae > SYFI01. The sequence continues at coordinate 184 of JADHKZ010000057.1, forward strand.
GAGCTCGAGCAGGCCATGCGCCAGGCAGGCGTGCGCGTGGTGTTCACCGAGACCGGGACCCCCAACGCCGTCGCCGAGGCCATCGTGGCCGAGACCGGCGCCGAGGTGGTGGAGGTGGGGACGGAGGCCATGCCCGACGACGGGTCGTACTCCACCTACATCCGCGAGCTCACGCGACGCATATCATCTGCGCTCTCGAACTCCGGGGGCTGAGCGTATCGACATCCTGTGGGACCCGTTCGTGCAGAGCGCCTTCATGCAGCGCGCGCTGCTGGCCGGGATCGCCATTGCCATCGCCACCGCCGTGGTGGGCACGCTCACCGTCCTACGGGGAATGGCGTTCCTGGGGGACGCCCTCGCGCACGGCGTGCTGCCAGGCATCGCGGTGGCGCTCCTCATCGGCATCCCGTCCGTGGTGGGCGCGCTGGCGGGCGCGGCGGTGATGATGGGGGGCGTGGCGGCGATCAGCCGTCGCACCCGGCTGTCCGCTGACGTTGCCATCGGGCTCCTGTTCGTGGGCATGCTGGCGCTGGGCGTGGTCATCATCTCGCGGTCCGCAGACTTCGCCGGAAGCCTCACCGACATCCTGTTCGGCGAGGTCCTGGGCGTCACGTGGGCGCAGATCGCCTGGCAGGCAGCGGTTGCCGTGGTGGTGGTGGCGCTCGCCTGGGTGCTTCGCCGGCCGATGCTGCTCATGGCCATGGACCCCGACCAGGCGCGGGTCGCCGGCTACCGGGTGGGGTTGATCGAGGCCGTGCTGCTCGGGATGATCGCCGTCACGGTGGTGGCGTCGTTCATCGTGGTGGGCGCGCTTCTCGTGTTCGGCATGCTGCTGGCACCCGCGGGGGCGGCTGCCCTGATCACCCGGCGGCTCGGCTCGATGATGCTGGTCGCCTCCGCCATCGGGATCCTCAGCACATACGTCGGGCTGCTGCTCTCATGGCACTTCGACCTGGCGGCCGGCGCCATGGTGGTGCTGACCGCCGTGGCCATCTTCTTCGTGGTTGCGCTGGCACAGGGCCTCATGCCGTCGCGGCGGCCGCATCCGGAGCACGCCGCATGAGCGCGATGATCGGGTGCCGCGATCTCGCGGTGGGGTACGGCGGGCACGCCGTCCTGCGCGATGTGCAACTGGACGTGCGAGCCGGCCAGTGGCTGGCCATCATCGGTACCAACGGATCGGGCAAGAGCACGCTGCTCAAGACCCTCGCCGGCCTCCTGGCGCCCATTTCCGGCACGTCGGACGTCCGCGCCATCGGGGATGACCGAGGCGCGCCGGTGGTGTCATACCTCTCGCAGTCGCATGAGCAGGGGTTCCTGCTGCCCATCCGGTCGCGCGACGTCGTGTGCATGGGCCGCTGGCCGGCCCGCGGCCTGACAGGTCGGCTCCGGAGCGAGGACCAGGCGATGGTGGACGAGGCCATGGATGCGATGGGGATCGCCAACCTCGCCGACCAGCCGTTGGGCACGCTGTCCGGGGGGCAGTGCCAGCGCGTGCACCTGGCGCAGGCGATGTGCCGGCATGCGGACGTATTGTTGCTGGACGAGCCCACTGCCGGACTCGACGCAGCGAGCCGTGAGCGCTACCTGCAGGCCATGGACACCGAGCGCAGCCGCGGGACCGTGATCGCCACCGCCACCCACGACGTGCGCGAGGCCCAGAGGGCCGATGTGGTGCTGGTGGTGGCCGGCCGCGTTGTGGCGCGCGGTGCGCCCGGCGAGGTGCTCACCGCCGGGGTTCTTGCGGAGGCCTTCGGAGTGGTCATCTCCGATACCACGGGGCCGGTGGTGATTGACCCCCATCACGGACACGATCACCACCACGGACCCGGGGCCCCGCACGTGCACGGGCACGCCCCGGGGCACGATCACGACCACTGATCCCACCCGGATAGGGCAGGATCCCCCCGTAGCCACCGCAGCGCCCCCCGCAAGCACCATCGCTCCCACGCCCCCAACGTGGAAGCGCGTCATGCGGGTGCTGCTGGGGGTGATCCTGGTGATGGTCCTGCCCATCGTCATCGCCGGGCTGGTGGCCGGGGCCCTGGCGGCCGGGGCGGTGGGCACGGGCCTCATCGCTGGGCTCTCGGGCTCGGTGCGCGCGGGATGGCATCGGGCGGCGATGACGGTGCCGCTGCTCGGGGTGCTGGGGCTGGCCTCCGCGCTGGTGGGATACGGCTGGGGCTGGGTGGTGGTGATGGGCTTCGTGGGACTTCTGGCCGGGGTAGGGCTGCCCGCGGGGTACGCCCCGGCGGTGCTCTACGCCGGGTTCGTGCCCACCATGGTCCACGCATCGGCCGGGGTGCGCGAGGCCGTACTGGCCGCTGTGTTCGCCATGCTGGGCGGCGTGGTGGGCGTGGCCGCAGGGCGGCGGATGGGCGCCGTGCCCGCGACTCCGGCGCCCACCAAGTGGCGGGGGCACGAGGCGGCTGCGGCGATCGTGGGAATGCTCCTGTTCGCCGGCGGCGCGGGGATCGCCATCGGCACCGGCATGCCCCACGGCTACTGGATCCCGCTCACCCTGGTGGTGGTGATCCCCCCGATGCTGCAGGACGACACCCACCGCGGCCGCAAGCGGCTGCTGGGCACGGTGATGGGCGTGGTGCTGGTCATCCCGCTGTCGCTCATCCCCATGCCCCCGTGGTTGTTCTACGTGGTGGGCTTCGTGCTGCTGGTGCCCGCGCTGGTCATCATGAAGCGCAGCTACACCTTCTATGCGTTCCTCGAGAGCGCGGCGGTGGTGATGCTGGTGTCCGCCGGCAACGACGTGCTGGGTACGGATGAGGCGCGCCTGGCGGGCACGGCCATCGCCATCGCCCTGGTGGCGGTGACGGCGGTGGTGGTGAGCGTGCTGGCACGGCGGCTGCCCCCCGAGGACGTGCCGCCGCAGGTGCTGGCGCCCTAGCCCCCGTGCCCCGCCGGGGCGCATGCGCGGCAGCGTCCGTGCAGCGTGATGTCATGCCCTTCCACGTGGAAGGCGATGCGGTCGGCCCCGGCATGCAGCGCTTGCTCGAGGTCGTCATCCTCGATGCGCATCACGGCGCCGCACTCCCGGCACACCGCGTGGTGATGATGATCGCCGCCAGGGTGCGCCGGCTCGAACTTAGCGGCGGCGTCGCCCAGGTCCACCTTGTGCACCAGGTGCAGGTCGGTGAGCGTGTCGAGGGCCCGGTACACGCTGGCCATGCCGGGCGTGGGGCCGGGCTGTGCCGCCAGGGCGTCACGGATCTCCTGCGCGCTCAGGCAGCAGTCCTGCCGTGCGAGCAGGTCCACCACCGCCTGGCGGGCCCCCCCGGAGCGAAGTCCGGCGTCGCGCATGGCGGCATCGCAGTGGCGCGCCCAGTCGGCGCGTGCGCGTGCGGTGGTCACGCAGCGCATGTTCGCAGGCCGGGGCGGCGGAGGGGCGGGTTACGATGGCCCGAGTGAGTTCGATCAGCGTCGTCGGTGCCCGGGAGCACAACCTCAAGGACGTCTCCGTCGAGATCCCCCGGGACCGCCTGGTGGTGATCACGGGCCTTTCCGGATCCGGCAAGTCGAGCCTCGCATTCGACACGCTCTACGCCGAGGGCCAGCGGCGCTACGTGGAGAGCCTGTCCGCCTACGCGCGGCAGTTCCTGGGGCAGATGGACAAGCCCGACGTGGACGACATCGAGGGCCTGTCGCCGGCCATCTCCATCGACCAGAAGACCACCAGCCGCAACCCGCGGTCCACCGTGGCCACCGTCACCGAGGTGTACGACTACCTGCGCGTGCTCTACGCCCGCATCGGCACGCCCCACTGTCCGGTGTGCGGCGTGCAGATCGCCGGGCAGAGCGTGGAGCAGATCGCCGACCGGGTGCTGGCGCTGCCCGAGGGCACGCGCTTCCTGGTGCTTGCACCGGTGGTGCGCGATCGCAAGGGCGAGCACCGCGACGTGCTGGACCACATCCGCGACGAGGGGTTCGCCCGCGTGGCCGTGGATGGCGAGGTGCACGGCATCGACGACGTTCCCGCGCTGGCCAAGACCAAGCGGCACACCATCGAGGTGGTGGTGGACCGCCTGGTCATGCGGTCGGACCTGCGACGTCGCCTCACCGAGAGCCTCGAGACCGCCACCCGGCTGTCCGACGGCCTGGTGCGCATCCAGGACGCCGACGACCCCGCCCAGTCGTGGACGTACTCCGAGAAGCTGGCGTGCCCCGAGCACGGGGCCTCGCTGCCCGAGCTCGCCCCCCGCGTGTTCTCGTTCAATGCCCCGCAGGGGGCGTGCGACGAGTGCCAGGGGCTCGGGTTCATGCCGGTGGTCGACCCCGAGCTGGTCATCGACCCGGAGCGAACCCTGGCGGGCGGGGCCATCCTGCCGTGGGCCGACCGCACCACCGACTTCTACGACCTGCTGCTGCGCTCGGCGTGCGCGCACTGGGACATCGACATGGAGGTTCCCTGGAAGGACCTGCCGCAGGACGACCGCGACCTGCTGCTGTTCGGTCCCGACCGAGTGGAGCGTCTCGACCTGGGCACGCGCAAGCGGCGGGGGTACTCCAGCACGGCGCGGTTCGAGGGGGTCATCCCCCAGATGCGGCGCCGCTACGCCACGAGCGGGTCCAACCTGGTGCGCGAGCGCATCGAGCAGTACATGTCGCCCAACGCCTGCGGGTCGTGCCAGGGCGCGCGCCTGCGCCCCGAGATCCTGGCCGTGACGGTGGGGGGCAGCAGCATCCACGCGCTCACGGAGCTCTCCATCGAGGACGCCCTCGCCTTCCTCGAGTCGCTCGAGCTCACCGCCACCGAGGCCTTCATCGCCGAGCGCGCCGTGGCCGAGATCTGCGCCCGGCTCAGGTTCCTGGTGGACGTGGGCGTGGGGTACCTCAACCTGGCGCGCGCCGCGGGCACGCTGTCGGGCGGCGAGGCCCAGCGCATCCGGCTGGCCACCCAGATCGGCGCCGGGCTGGTGGGGGTGCTGTACATCCTCGACGAGCCGTCCATCGGCCTGCACCAGCGCGACAACCGCAAGCTCATCGGCACGCTCGAGCGCCTGCGCGACATCGGCAACACCGTGCTGGTGGTGGAGCACGACGAAGACATGATGCGCTCCTCCGACCACCTCATCGACATGGGCCCGGGCGCCGGCGAGCACGGCGGGCACGTGGTGGCGGCCGGGACCGCCGCCGAGGTGGAGGCCACGGATGGGTCGGTCACCGGCGCCTACCTGTCGGGCGCGCGGGCCATCCCCGTGCCGGCCACGCGCCGCGCCCCCCAGGGCTGGCTCTCCGTCGAGGGCGCCCGTGAGAACAACCTCAAGGACATCGACGTGCAGGTGCCGGTGGGCGTGCTCACGTGCGTCACCGGCGTGTCGGGCTCGGGCAAGAGCACGCTGGTCAACGAGATCATCCTCAAGGCCATGGCGGGCCGACTCAACCGCAAGCCCATTCGCCCGGGGCGCCACCGGCGCATCGAGGGCATGGACCAGTTCGACAAGGTCATCGCCATCGACCAGTCGCCCATCGGGCGCACGCCGCGCTCCAACCCCGCCACCTACACCGGGGTGTTCGACCACGTGCGCGACCTCTTCTCCATGACGGCCGACGCCCGGGCGCGCGGCTGGGCCCCGGGCCGGTTCTCGTTCAACGTCAAGGGCGGCCGGTGCGAAGCCTGCAAGGGCGACGGCACCATCACCATCGAGATGCACTTCCTGCCCGACGTCTACGTGCCATGCGAGGTATGCGGGGGCAAGCGCTACAACCGCGAGACCCTCGACGTGTACTACAAGGGCAAGACCATCCACGACGTACTCGAGATGAGCGTGGAGGAGGCCGTGGAGTTCTTCGCGCCGGTGGAGCGCCTTCGGCGGCGCCTTCAGACGCTGCACGACGTGGGCCTCGACTACATCCGGCTGGGGCAGCCGGCCACCACGCTGTCGGGGGGAGAAGCCCAGCGCGTGAAGCTGGCCACCGAGCTCGCCAAGGTGGCCACCGGCCGCACCCTCTACGTGCTCGACGAGCCCACCACGGGCCTGCACTTCGCCGACATCGAGAAGCTGCTCGAGGTGCTCCAGCGGCTCGTGGACGCCGGCAACACCGTGCTGGTCATCGAGCACAACCTCGACGTCATCCGCGCGGCCGACTGGCTCGTGGATCTTGGCCCCGAGGGCGGTGCCGGGGGTGGTCAGGTGATCGCCGCGGGCACTCCGGAGCAGGTGGCCGCCACGCCCGGGTCGCACACGGGCGAGTTCCTTGCGCAGGTGCTGCCCGGAGCGGCTCCGCCCGCGCCCGCCCGTAAGCGACGGGCGAAGCCGAAGGCCAAGGCGGCCGCCTAGCCCTGCCCGGGGGTGCCGGCGGGGTTCGCCGCGCCCAGGAACCGCGACAGGGCGCCTGCCAGGGTGCGGGAGGCCTGGTCCAGCGCGGCCTGGTCGTTGGAATCGGCCGCGGCCTGTGCGCTCTCGGTGAAGGCGCGGATGGCCTCCGACGTGGCAGGCGCGTTGTCCACGATCTTCCTGCGCAGCTCCTCGGCCGGGGGGTCGGACAGGCTGTATGACCCCAATGACGCCACGGCGGCGTCGTACTCGCGCAGCAGACCGCTGACCTGCTGCACCAGGGCAGGCGCGCCGGACGGGAGCGTGGGCACCGCGATGGCCGCCACCATGGCGCCCACGGTGGTGCTGGTGCTGCGCACGTCCTGCTCGAACCGGGTGCGTGCGCTGGCGATGTCGCTGCCGGTGGCGGTGCCGGCGTCGGCCTGCGGGGGCGCGGTGGTTGGGGTGGGAGCGGTGGTGACCGCCGGGCGCGGGGCATCGGCCAGGGTGGCGGTGGCGGCCCGTTCGCTGGCGATCTCGCCGATGCGGCCGCCTCCGCAGCCCGCGGCGACCGTGCCCGCCAGCAGGATGACCGCGGCGCCCTGCGTGATGGTTCGTACCCGCCGCACCCGTCCAGCCTAGGCGGCCGCCCTGACATCATCGGCGCATGGATGAACCGGAGTTCCAGCGCCTGCTGGCATTGCTGCGCGTCCCCAGCATCAGCGCCAGCCCCGACCATGCCCCGCATATGCAGGAAGCCGCCGGGATGGTGGCCGACGAGGTCCGTCGCGCCGGTGGCACCGCGCAGGTCACCGTCACGTCGGGCCATCCGCTGGTGGTGGGGGAGGTGCCCCCCAGCGACCACCGGCCCGACGCGCCGGTGGTCACCATCTACGGGCACTACGACGTGCAGCCGCCCGGCGACCTGGGGCTGTGGACCAGCCCGCCGTTCGAGCCGCAGGTGCGGGACGGCAACCTGTACGCCCGCGGTGCCAGCGACGACAAGGGCAACCTGTTCATGCTCCTGGTGGCGCTGCAGCGACTGCGTGCGGAGGGGCGCCTGGCGGTGCGCGCCCGGGTGCTGATCGACGGCGAGGAGGAGAGCGGCGGCCACTCGGCGGTGGACTGGGTGGCGGCCGAGCTTGATCCGCCGCGTGCGGCCGTCATCTTCGACTCCCCCATGATCGGCCCCGGCCGACCGGCCGTGTGCACGGGTCTTCGCGGCCTGGCGTACTTCCGCGTGCGCCTGCGCGGCGCCGAGGCCGACCTCCACTCGGGCATGCACGGGGGCGCTGCGCTCAATGCCGTGCATGCGCTGCTCGACGTGCTGGCGGCCGTGGTGCCCCGCGCGGGGCGGGTGCCCGATGCCCTCATGGAGGGCGCAGCTGCGCCGGGACCCGACGAGGTGGCCGCGTGGGCCACGCTTCCGGCCGGCGCCGACGTGCTGGGCGAGGCCGGGGGCCGTCCGGCCGACCCCGCTGCGGCAGACGAGTACCACCTGCGCACCACCATGCTGCCCTCGCTCGACGTCCACGGCCTGCGCGCGGGCGATCCGTCGCTGGTGGCCACCGTCATCCCGGCGGTGGCCGAGGCCACGCTTTCGTGCCGCGTTCCGCCGGGGGCGGACGCCCAGCGGGTGGCCCACCTGCTGCGCGGCATGCTGCTGGCCGCCTGCCCTGAGGGCGCCGACATCGAGCTGGAGGACCTGGGCGTGGCCGGGGCCAGCCGCATCGACCCCGACGATCCGGTCATCCGCGCGGCCATGGGTGGCATGGAGCGGGCCACCGGCCTGCCGGTGACGCCGGTGGGCATCGGGGGCAGCATCCCGGTGGTGGCTGCCATGGCGGCACGCGGCACATCGGTCATCCTCACGGGGTTCGCGCTGCCCGACGACGGCTACCACTCGCCCGATGAGCACCTGCGCGTGGACAACCTGGAACTCGGGGTGCGGGCCGCGCAGGGCATTCTGGAGGCGCTCGGCTCCATGTAGCCTCCGGCGGCCAAGGAGTCGAAAAGGGAGTACCGATGGCGAAGATGTGGGGTGGCGAGACCGACAAGGCGGTCGACAACTTCCCGATCTCCGGGGAGACCATTCCCCTTCCGGTCGTCCACTGGCTGGGCCGCATCAAGGCCGGCGCCGCGCGGGCCAACGCCCAGCTGGGCCTGCTCGACAAGGGCATCGCCACGGCTATTGCCGAGGCGGGGATGGGCGTTGCGCGCGGGGAGTTCGACGACCAGTTCCCGGTGGACGTGTTCCAGACCGGGTCGGGTACGTCGAGCAACATGAACGCCAACGAGGTCATCGCCAAGGTGGCGTCGCGCGAGATCAAGGGCGTGAAGGTGCACGCCAACGACCACGTGAACATGGGGCAGAGCTCCAACGACGTCTTCCCGTCGGCCGTGCACCTGGCGGCGCTGGACGAGATCACGCACAAGCTGCTGCCCGCCCTCGACGCGCTGGAGAAGTCGTTCGCCGCCAAGGCCAAGGAGTTCGGCGGCCTGGTGAAGGCCGGACGCACGCACCTCATGGACGCCGTGCCGGTCACCCTGGGGCAGGAGTTCGCGGGCTACGCGGCGCAGGTGCGCCTGGGCACGCAGCGGGTGAAGGCCACCCTGCCGCGCCTCGGGATGGTTCCGCTGGGCGGCACCGCCACGGGCACGGGCCTCAACACGCACCCCAAGTTCGCCAAGATGGTGCGCGACATCATGGCCAAGGAGACCAACCTCAAGATCTCCGCCCCGGCCGACCCCTTCGAGGCGCAGGCCAATCGTGATGGCCTGGTGGAGGCATCGGCCGCCCTCAAGATGGTGGCCGTGTCGCTCACCAAGATCGCCAACGACCTGGCCTGGATGGGCTCCGGCCCCCGGTGCGGCCTGGGCGAGATCTTCCTGCCCGAGCTTCAGAAGGGCTCGTCCATCATGCCCGGCAAGGTGAACCCGGTCATCCCCGAGGTGGTCATGCAGGTGGGTGCCCAGGTCATCGGCAACGACGCCGCCATCACGGTGGCCGGCACGCAGGGCAACTTCGAGCTCAACGTGCGCATCCCGCTGATGGCCCGCAACCTGCTGCAGTCGGTGGCGCTGCTCACCAGCACGGCCACGGTGTTCCGAACCAAGTGCGTGGACGGCATCGAGCCCAACCTCGAGGGCCTGCTCGGTCACGCCGAGGGCACCCTGGCGGCGGCCACGGCGCTCAATCCCTACATCGGATACGACCTGGCCACGGACATCGTGAAGGCGGCCACCACGAGCGGCCGTCCGCTGCGCGAGGTGGCCCGGGAGAAGGGCGTGGACGAGGCCACGCTCAACAAGGCCCTCAACCTGAAGAAGATCGCGAAGGGCGGCTTGATCTAGCCCCTAGGGAGCCGGGGTGCGCCGCGGCAGCCGTGGGGCTGCCGTGGCGCGCACCTCGGCGGCGAATTCCGATGCCGCGCCCTGCATGAGGTCCCGAAGGTTGGCGCGGGCCTCCACGAACGGTGGCGGGTCCGGGAGGAGCCCGAAGAGGTCGGTGCTCACGAGCACCTGGCCGTCGCAGTCAATGCCCGCCGCGATGCCGATGGTCGGGGCGTCCACGGCATCGGTGATCCGGCGCGCGGCGTCGGCGTCAACGCATTCGATGACGATCGCGAAGCAGCCCGCGCGGTCGAGCGCAATGGCCTCGGCCACCAGGCGGTCGGCGTCCTGCATGGTCTTGCCCTGCTTGCGGTAGCCGCCCTCGGCCGTCTGGGGCAGCAGTCCCACGTGGCCCATCACGGGGATGCCCGCGTCGAGGATGGCCTCCACCTGGGGTATCAGCGCGCCCTCGAGCTTCACCGAGTGCGCGCCGGCCGCCACCAGGGCCATTGCGCTTGCCACGGCCTGTCGGGGATCGCCGTAGGAACCCGCCGGCATGTCGCCCGTGATGTGCGTGCGCGTGGCGCCATTGGCCACCGCCCGCACGTGGTGCTCCATCATGTCCAGCGACACCGCCCGGGTGGAGTCGTACCCGAGCTCCACCTCGCCCAGGCTGTCGCCGACCAGCATCACGTCGAGCCCCACCTGGTCCAGCGCCAGCGCGGTGGGGTAGTCGTAGGCCGTGAGCATGGCCAGCCGGCGCTCGCCCTTGAGCGCCCGGATGTCGCGGGCCGTGAGGATCAGTCGACCTCCCACATGACCGGCACCATGTCCTCGATGAGCTCGGTCACCTCGTTGCGCGAGTTCACGTGCACCACCGTAGGCTCGTGGCCGTCGGTGAGCTCGGCCTCCTCGTACTCGGCGTAGGTGAGGATGATCACCAGGTCGCCCGGGTGCGCCAGGCGGGCGGCCGCCCCGTTCAGGCAGACGTCGCCGCGGCCGCGGGGGCCGTTGATGGCGTAGGTCTCGAACCGCGCGCCGGTGTTGATGTTGAGCACCGACACCTTCTCGTACTCGTGGATGTCCGCGAGGTCGAGCAGGTCGCGATCCACCGTGATGGAGCCGACGTAGTTCAGGTTGGCGTCGGTCACCGTGGCGCGGTGGATCTTGCTCTTCAGCATCGTGCGTGCTCGGGGCACGGCGGTCCTCCGTGGGGTCGGTACGGGAAGATCCCGGTTGTCGATGAGCCGCGCCGGGCCGACCCGGGCGGCAACGCACAGGAGGGCAGGCGCCTCCAGGCGGTCCAGATGGGCGAAGGTGTCCGGGTGGACCACCGTCGCGTACTCGGGCTCGCAGCGCGGCTCCGAGGAGAGGACGGCCATCGCGGCCTCCTCGATGCGCGCCACGTCGTCCTCGCCCTCCTCGGCGAGTCCTGCAGCTGCCGCCAGGGCCTTCGAGAGCACCACTGCGGCGGCGCGGTCATCGGGCCCCAGATAGGCGTTGCGGCTGCTCATGGCCAGGCCATCGTCCTCGCGCACGATGGGCGCCACGATCATCTCGATGTCGTCCAGGTGCAGGTCGGCCATGAGGCGGCGAATCACGGCCACCTGCTGGGCATCCTTCTGCCCGAACACCACGCGGTCGGGGCGCACCGCCGTGAGCAGCTTGGCCACCACCGTGGCCACCCCGGCGAAGTGG
>JADHKZ010000058.1 GCA_016780995.1 Thermoleophilia bacterium
CCCGGGCCACCATGGCGGGCGCCCTGGCAGTGGAACGCGCGGTGGACGAGGTGCTGGCAGGCGGTGCGCTTCCACGCGAGGAGCGCGACCACGTGGATGCCGTGCTGCGGCGCATGACCGTGCGGATCGCCGACGCATGGGCGCGGGCGGGCGCCGGGTCCTAGCGGAGGGGCACCTGCACGTCCTCCACGGTGCCGCCCCCCGGGCGCACCGCGCGCACGCGGATGCCCGACGACGACGCGTCAACCTCGAGGAAGTGGTTCTGCGGGCGGCACGCCTTGAGCCCCGGCGGCACGCGCACGCAGGGATACACCTGTGCCCCGCCGCCGCCCGAGACGATGTAGGTGATGCCCCCCACCACCATCCGCTCATACGAGTGGTTATGCCCGCTCAGCACCAGCGACACGCCGTGGCGGCGGAACAACGGCACCATCAGGCGCTGCTGCGTGGTGCTGGGGGCGTGCAGGCCCGCGGTATACGGCGGCTGGTGGATGACCGCGATGCGCACGGGCTCGGTAGCGCGCTCCAGCGTGCGGCGCAGGAACGCCAGCTGCGCGGTGCTGCCGGGCTGGTTGCCGTCCAGCACCACCACGCGCACGGGCCCCTCGGTGAAGCTGTACCAGCGGCGCGGGCTCTTCAGTTGCGTGGCGGTGGAGGTGCCACCGATGTCGTGGTTGCCCCATGCTGCGCGCCACGGCAGGCCCGTGGCCCGCAGGCAGGCCTCGGGGCGGAAGAAGTTGGCCCGCGTGGCGCGCCCGTCCGGGGCGTAGAAGTTGTCGCCGGTGGTGAGGATGAAGCGGGCGGGCGTGCGGCCGTGGCTGCGGCACATCTGGCGCGTGACCGCGGCCTGGGCGGCGCTCCCGATGCCCCAGTCGCCCTTCACGAGGAACCGCACCTGATCGGCCGGCTGCGCCTGGGCCGTGGCCGCGCCAACGGCCACGGCAAGGCCCGCCGCGGCGGTGATGGCAATGGTCCGGGGCGATGCGATCATGGCCGCGATGGTACGCGTGCCACCGCGGTCACCGGGCCGTGGCGGGTACGGCACGAATGCGCGTGATCGGCCACGACGCACTGGTATAGTCTCCCGCCTGCCGCGGCCGGGAGGGTCCTCACCCAGGGCCCGCCCCTCGCGCTGCGGCCGCACCGACTTCACCCACACGACCTGACGAACACCGGAGGCACGGCGATCACCCCGTACCAGATCATGATGATCCTCAGCACCGAGGTGGATGGCGAGCAGCATGCAGAGGCCATCTCCCGGGTGCGCTCGCTGGTGGAGGACGCCGGCGGCACGGTGGACGACGTGGCCGAGTGGGGTCGCCGCAAGATCGCCTACCCGGTTCGCAAGCAGGCCGACGGCGTGTACGTCATCGTCACCTGCCAGACCACGCCCGAGGTCATCGACGAGATCGGTCGCGTGCTCGCCATCAGCAAGGATGTCGTGCTGCGCGCGATGCCCTTCCGCCTCACCGAGGCCGAGTTGGCCACCGTGCAGGCCGGCGGTGTTCCCGAGCCGGTCGACGAGCGCCCCGAGCGCGAGGAGCGCCCGCGTGGCGGGCGTCGCGGCGGTGGCGGCGGGCGCCGGCGCGAGCGCTAGACGCCCACACCTTCCCGAGGAGCTGACGTGCCCGCCGATCTCAACCGCGTGACCCTCATCGGTCGCCTCACGCGTGACCCCGAACTGCGCCATGCGCGATCGGGCGACGCCATCGCATCGCTGCGCATCGCCGTCAATGGCCGCGCGCGCGACGAGGGCGGCCAGTGGATCGACAAGCCCAACTTCTTCGACGTCAGCGTGTTCGGCCGGCAGGCCGAGACCGTGGCCAACTACATGGCCAAGGGCCGGCGCATCGGCATCGATGGCCGCCTGCAGTGGCGCGAGTGGGAGGCCCAGGACGGCACCAAGCGGCAGAGCGTCGACGTGGTGGCCAACGACGTCTTCTTCCTCGACAGCCGCGGCGAGGGCGAGGGCGGCAGCGGATGGCAGGCCCAGGCCGCGCCGGCAAGCCCCGGTGGCGACCTGCCCGTGGATACCAGTGACCTCTCTTCACCGGCCCCGGCGCCCGCCGGGGACGACGACATCCCGTTCTAGGACTCAACTGATGCAGGCAATCCTCCTCGAAGACATCAAGGGCCTCGGCCAGGCAGGCGCCGTTGTCAGCGTGGCGCGCGGCTACATGCGCAACTACCTCGAGCCCCGCGGGCTGGCCGAGGTGGCCACCCCCGCGCGCATCGCCGAGGTGCAGCGCACCTACGAGCAGCGCGCAGCCGCCCGCGCCAAAAAGCTCGAGGAGGATCGCGAGATGGTCGACCTGCTCGGACGCACCATCCTCACCCTCAAGGCCAAGGCCGGCGGCGATGGCCGCCTGTTCGGGTCCATCACGTCGGGCGACGTGTCCGACGCCATCCTCGAGGCGCGTGAGGTGCGCATCGACCGGCGTCACATCACCGTCGACCCGCCCATCCGCGCCACCGGCACGTACGTGGTTCCCGTCGACCTGGGCGAGGCAGGCGTGGCGGAGGTCAAGACGATCGTCTCCCCGCTGCTGGACGAGTGAGTTCCGAGGCCGGAGCGGTCGCCCGCCGCGAGGCGGCGCCTCCCGCGACGGTCGGCGGCGGGCACATCCCCCCGCCCCAGAACCAGGAGGCCGAGCAACTGCTGCTGGCCTCCCTCATCGACGGGCCGCAGAACAACATCGCCGAGGCCATGGCGCTCGTGGGCCTGGACGACTTCTACCGGGAAGGCCACCGGCGCATCTTCAACGCCATCACCGAGTTGTTCGCGGTAGGCGAGCCCATCGAGCCCATCACCATCATCGAGCAGCTCACCAAGACCGGTGACCTCGACATGGCGGGCGGGCGCGACGCCGTGCTCGACCTCATGACCACCCCCTACATCGCGGCCTCGTATCGCTCGTACGCCGAGATCGTGCGCGACACCGCCACACAGCGCCGCCTGCTGCAGGTGGGCCAGGAGATCGAGGTCCTGGTGGCCGAGCGCGAGGGCGAGACCACCGACATGGTGCAGCGCGCCGAGGACCTGATCTACGACCTCACGCAGAAGCGCACGCGCGGCGACTTCGTGGGCACCGACACGCTGGTGATGAGCAGCATGGAGCGGTTGGTGGCCGCCAGCGAGCACGGGTCGGAGGTCACGGGCCTGCCCACCGGGTTCGAGGACCTCGACCGCCTCACGGGTGGGTTCCGCGCGGCCAACCTGGTGGTGGTGGCGGCGCGGCCCTCCATGGGCAAGACCGCCCTGGCCCTGTGCATGGCCGAGCACGTGGCGCTGGCTGAGCAGAAGGCCGTGGCCATCTTCAGCCTCGAGATGAGCGGCGAGGAACTGACCCAGCGCATGCTGTGCTCGGTGGCCATGGTGGACGCCTCGCGCATGCGCAGCGGCCGGCTGTCGGCCGACGACTGGCCGCGGGTGAGCCAGGCCGCCGACCGGCTGTCCAAGGCGCCCATCTTCATCGACGACTCCGAGGGCATGACCGTCACGGAGATGCGCACCAAGGCACGGCGCCTCAAGGCGCGCCATGGCCTGGGGCTCATCGTGGTGGACTACATCCAGCTCATGGAGGGCGCGCCCAACCTGCGCCGGCGCGATGAGAACCGCGTGCAGGAGCTGTCGGCCATCTCGCGGGGGCTCAAGATGATGGCCCGCGACCTGGAGGTGCCCATCATCGTGGTGTCGCAGCTCAACCGGTCACCCGACGCCCGCACCGACAAGCGCCCCATGCTGTCCGACCTGCGCGAGTCAGGTGCCATCGAGCAGGACGCCGACATGGTGCTGCTCATCTACCGCGATGACTACTACGAGCCCGACAGCGAGAGCAAGGGCATCGCCGAGGTCAACGTGGCCAAGCACCGAAACGGCCCCACCGACCGCGTGAAGCTGGCCTTCATGGGCACCTACGCCAAGTTCGCCAGCCTGGCGTCGGACCACGACACCCGCTAGCCCCGGCTGGCGGAGCCATCCGGATGGACAGGGTCCACCTGTCCGGCCTGTCATTGCCCGCCGTTCAGGCGGGTACTGCAATGCGCATGGATGGAAGCGCAAGTGACGAAGGGGTGGACGACAGTGGCAATTGGATCAGGCATGGCTGATGAGCGAGTGGACGTGGCCGTGGTGGACGAATACCCCTCGCAGGTGGCGGGGGTCGTGAATGCAGTCAACGCGTCCAGCGCGATGCATGTGGTGCTCACCGCGGAATCGGGAGAGCAGGCGCTGGCCGCGATGGAGCAGCACGTGCCCGACGTGGTGCTGATCGAGCCGTGGATACGGGCCGGTGACGGGCTGGCCACCATCATGAAGATGCACGCCCAGCAGCCCGGGGTGGCCATCATCGCCTACTCGCGCATGTGGGACGACGACCACGTGGCAGAGGCGCGCGCCGCTGGCGCCGCGGCCCACATCCCCAAGACCACGCCCGTGGACGACCTGCCTGCCATCGTGCGACAGGTGCTGGCCGGGGCCGAGGTGCGGCCCAGCGGGTCCGCCGCGCGGGGCTCGGCCGGCGACCTGACCGCGCGCGAGCGCGAGGTGCTGGCCCTGGCATCACGAGGCATGTCCAACGTGCAGATCGCCGACTCACTGTTCGTCACGGAGCAGACGGTGAAGTTCCACCTGTCCAACATCTATCGCAAGCTCGGAGTGCACAACCGCACAGAGGCCAGCCACCGCGCATCGCGGCACGGGATGCTGGGATAGCAGCCCCCGAAGTCCGTCACAGCGGGGAATTTCCGGCGTATCGTTCCAAAGATCTGCCCCCCAAGCACTCACGGTCGCGGGCGCATGGCCCCCACCGCCCGCGTTGCGCTACTCGACGAATACCCCGCTGTGCTCGAATCGGTGGCCGCGCTCCTGGACGGCCGTCCTGGCTTCGTCGTGACGGCGCAGGTGCAGACCGGTGCGGAACTGCTGGCGCACGTGCAGGAGCACCACGTGGACGTGGTGGTGGCCGAGCCATGGCTGCGCTCAGGCGACGGGCTCGAGGCGCTCAGCTCCATCTGCCGATCACACCCCGACATCCTCATCGTTGCCCTTTCGCGCCAATGGGACCGCGACCACGTGGAGCAACTCCGGGGCATCGGGGTGGGGGCGTACATCCCCAAGTCCATCGACCTGGCGCAGATACCGGGGATAATCACGAGCGCACGCGACGGCATGGTGACCCTGCCTGCCGACCTGCCGGGGGGCGGTGCGTCGCGCATGCTCACCCCGCGTGAGGCAGAGGTGCTGCGCATGGCGGCCGAGGGCCTCGACAACCGTGCCATCGCCACCGCGCTGGCGGTGTCGGAGCGCACGGTCAAGTTCCACCTGCAGAACACCTACCGCAAGCTGGGCGTGAGCAACCGCACCGCCGCATCGGCGACCGCCCGCAGGCTGGGGATCATCCAGTGAGCGACGCGACGGTGAGCATCAACGCCGACGGCATGGCGCGGTTCCTCCGCACGCGCGAGCCCTTCCTGATCGGGCGCACGGTGGAGGTGATGGCGCTGCACGCCGACGGATCGGTGTTCCCGGCGCAGCTGACGCTGGTGCTGGAGCAGGAGGATCCCATGGTGATCACCGGCACCATCCGCACCGACTGACGCCATTGATACATAGAGGGCTTTCTATGTAGGCGCGGCCCTATGGTGCGGGCATGGATACCTCCTGCCGCACCACCCAGATTGACGCACCGCTGGATGACGACCGGGCCCAGGACATCGCCGCCGCGCTGAAGGCACTGGCCGACCCCACGCGCGTCAAGCTGATGCACCGCATCGCCTCGGCCGGTCCCGACGGGGTGTGCGTGTGCGAGCTCACCGCGCCGCTCGGGATATCGCAGCCCAGCGTGAGCTACCACCTGCGCATCCTGCGCGACGCCGGGGTGGTGGGCAGCCGTCGCGAGGGCACCTTCGCGTACTACTCCGCCCGGGGCGAGGCGCTGCACGCGCTGTCCGACCTGCTGGTGGGGCGCGAGGCGGTGGCGGCATGGTGACCAGCCCGGTGCGGGTGGGCATCAACGGGTTCGGGCGCATGGGGCGCCTGGCCCTGCGTGCCGCGTTCCACTGCCCCGAGATCGAGTTCGTGCACGTGAACGAGGTGAAGGGCGACGCCGCCGCAGGCGCGCACCTGCTGGAGTTCGACTCGGTGCACGGCCGGTGGAGCCGCGACATCCAGGCCGGCGCTGACCACATCGAGGTGGACGGGACCACCATCGGGTACTCCTCGCACGCCGACCCCGCGGACATCCCGTGGGGCGACCTGGGCGTGGACATCGTGATGGAGTCCACTGGACGGTTCCGCACCGCCGAGGCACTGCAGGCGCACTTCGACCGCGGCGCGCGGTCGGTGGTGGTGGCAGCCCCCGTGCGCGGCGACGACGTGCTGAACGTGGTGGTGGGCGTGAACGACCACCTGTACGACCCCGACCGCCACCGCATCGTGACCGCCGCATCGTGCACCACCAACTGCCTGGCACCCGTGGTGAAGGCCATCCACGAGGGGCTGGGCATCCGCCACGGGATGATCACCACCCTGCACGACCTCACCAACACCCAGGTGATCGTGGATGCCCCCCACAAGGACCTTCGCCGCGCCCGCGCCGCCGGTATGTCCCTCATTCCCACCACCACCGGATCGGCCACCGCAATCGGAATGATCTTCCCCGAGTTGGAGGGGCGTCTGAACGGCGTGGCCGTGCGCGTGCCCCTGCTCAACGCATCGCTCACCGACTGCGTGTTCGAGGTGGATCGCCAGACGTCGGTGGAGGAGGTGAACGACATCCTGCGCCAGGCGGCCGAGGGGCCGCTCGCGGGCATCCTGGGGTATGAGACCCGGCCCCTGGTGAGCGTGGACTACAAGGACGACCCCCGGTCGTCCATCGTGGACGCGCCCACCACCATGGTGGTGGGCGGCACCCAGGTGAAGGTGCTGGCCTGGTACGACAACGAGTGGGGCTACGCCAACCGGTGGTCGGAGCTGGCGCGCATCGTGGCCACGCACCTCGTGGCGGCGTGACGCGCGGGGCGGGTCAGGTGTCGCCGGCCTGCACGCCCAGGGCCTTTGCCATGGGCGCCGCGGTGAGCCCGTACACCAGCACCGTCACGGTGATGACGGTGAACACCACCGGCAGCAGGTCCTCCGCGCCGGGGATGCGCAGCGACACCAGGGTGGTGGCGATGCTGGCAGCCGTGGCGGCGGCCACGATGCCCCGCGGGGCCATCCACCCCACGAACATCCGCTCCTGCCACGACATCTGCGAGCCCATGGTCATGAGGAACGCCATGGCCGGGCGCACCACCAGGATGAGGATGGCGGCGGTGCCGATGGCCGGCCCCAGCAGGGGAAGCAGCGACTCGGGTGTGACCAGCGCCGACAGCGCCACGAACAGAACCCCTACGGCCATGGTGACGAAGGTGGACATGATCGGCTGCGCGGAGGCCACCTGCTCCTCGCGGCCGAACCGGCGCGAGATGCGCACCACGGCCAGGCCCATCAGCAGCGCCGCCAGCAGGCCGGCGTCGTCGGTGACCGTATTGGCCAACCCCACCATCAGCACCACCACGCCCAGGATGACCTGGCTGCCCATCGCGCGACCCGGGCCGACGAACCGCACGCCATACCGGATGAGCAGCGCGCCAATGGCCGCAGCCACCACGGCCACGCCCAGCCCGCCCAGGAACGTGAGGATGGCATCGCTGGCACTGGCCGCCTGCCCGGCCTTGATGCCCTGGAACAGGATCACGGCCAGCAGCGCGCCCAGCGGGTCGAGGAACACCCCCTCGTACGTGAGCAGGTTTCGCAGGCGGGCCTCGGGCTTGACGTACGACAGGATGGGCCCCACCACGGTGGGGCCCGACACCACCACGATGGCCCCGAACAGCAGGGCGAGCGACGTGGGAAACCCCAGCAGGAACATGCCGCACAGCGTGGCGGCCCCCCATGTGATGGGGCCGCCGAACCACACCAACCGCGATGCGGTGCGCCGGTCGCGGCGCTCCACGCCCAGCCGCCCCAGTTCGATCCCGCCCTGGAACAGGATGATGGCCACGGTCAGGTCGACGATGGGGCCGAACGCCGGCCCCAGGAACTCCTGGGCGTCGGCGCCCGGGACCAGGATGCCCAGCACGAACCCCGCCGGCAGCAGCAGCACCAGGGCCGGCACCCGCAGGCGGGGGGCCACCATCTGGCAGGCCGTGGCCACTGCGATGATGAGCGTGATGCCGAGCACGACCTGCGAATCGGTGAGGGCCGAGGGGTCCACGCGATGAGCGTACGCACGGGCGATGCCGACGTGCGTACCTATGCGTACGTAACGGCCGCCTACTGGGCCGACACCATTACCGACGGGGCCATCCGGATCCTCGTCCTCTTCTACTTCTACCAACTCGGATACAGCCCGCTGCAGGTGGCGATGCTGTTCGTGTTCTACGAGGTATTCGGGGTGCTCACCAACCTCTTCGGGGGGTGGATCGCCGCGCGATGGGGGCTGAAGTCCACGCTGGTAGGTGGCCTATCCCTGCAGATCGGCGCGCTGCTGATGCTGGCCCTGGTACCCCCGGCCTGGCTGGTGGTGCCCTATGTGATGGCGTCGCAGGCCGTGAGCGGGGTGGCCAAGGACCTCACCAAGATGAGCGCCAAGAGCGCGGTCAAGATGATCGTGCCCGACGACGCCTCCGACACGCTCTTCAAGTGGGTGGCGGCGCTGACGGGATCGAAGAACGCGCTGAAGGGCGTGGGGTTCTTCCTCGGCGGCGTGCTGCTGACGGTGGTGGGGTTCCGGTGGTCGCTGGTGATCCTTGCCGTGCTGGTGGGGTCGGCGCTGGTGATGGTGGGTGTGGCCGTGCACGGCTCGCTGGGCGTTGGTTCGGCTGCCGCGAAGTTCACCCACATGTTCTCCAACAGCCGCGCGGTGAACCTGCTCTCGGCGGCCCGGGTGTTCCTCTTCGCATCGCGCGACGTGTGGTTCGTGGTGGGCCTGCCGGTCTACCTGCGCAGCGTGCTGGGCTGGAGCTTCTGGGAGGTGGGTGGCTTCCTGGCCATCTGGGTGATCGGCTACGGGATCGTGCAGGGCTTCGCGCCGCGGCTGCTGCGGCGCCGGTCCGGGCGCGTGCCGTCGGGGTTCACGGCGGCGTGGCTGGCGTTCGTGCTGGCGCTGCTGCCTGCAGGAATCGCAGTGGCCCTTGCCCTCGACGTGGACCCCACCACGGTGCTGGTGACCGGGCTCATCCTCTTTGGCGTGGTGTTCGCGCTCAACTCGGCCGTGCACTCGTTCCTCATCCTGCACTACGCCGATGGCGACAAGGTGGCCATGAACGTGGGCTTCTATTACATGGCCAACGCCGGGGGCAGGCTGGTCGGCACCATCCTCTCGGGCCTGCTGTACCAGTGGCAGGGCCTGGAGGCGTGCCTATGGGCGTCGGCCATCATGGTGCTGGCAGCCGGGGCCATATCGCTGGCCCTCCCACGGGGAGCGCGCCCGGCCGCATCCCCGGCCGCGGCGTCGGCCTGATTCACCGGACGGGTGCGTTCAGCAACTTAACGCAAGTTTATTTGCGCATGCACGTTTTGTGCGGATAATGACGAGCGATACATAGCCCCCGTTCAGGTCTTGTCCAGCACCTTCGCGTCCTAGGTTGTGCGTATCAGGCGTTGCGAACTTTGCAGCGCCTTCCCTATGACACCGAAAGGAACGAAAGTGGCTGACAACCAGTTCGCCGTTTCGTACGTCCCCGGCATGGAGACCGGGGAGATCCCGCCTTCGCCCGTCGATCGTGACGAGAAGACGGCCTTCATCTACAGCCTCGTCGACCCCATCTGGGACATCGACACGCTGCCGCTGACCTACACCAACTCCCGTTGGAGCGCGTTCTTCTACCGCGCCGACGAGAAGCGCCTGCGCCGCGTGGTGCCGGACTGCCTCGAGGTCGAGGACGACGTCGTCGAGCACTGGTACGTGGATCACAACAACACCATGCTCGGCCCGTACGGCGAGTGGGGCCTCACCGTGGCCGCCTCGTTCAAGGCCGGCGACGGCCGCACGGTCAAGGGTGGCTACTACCCCTACATGTACCTCACGCAGGACGCCGCTGTTGACGCCGGTCGCGTGCTGGGCTTCCCCAAGAAGGAGGCCTTCATCCGCGTGGTCGAGCACGGTGGCAACGTGGACGACGGCTACGGCGTGGCAGAGAGCGCCTACAAGGCCAACCACTTCTCGTTCCTCATGATCCGGAACGGGTACGTGATGCACAGCGCCATCGGCAAGTACGACGACGCCGAGCTGTCGGCCAAGCCGGCCTTCTACGGCAGCACCGAGTACGGCCGCCTGAACATGAAGGTCGTCACCGCTCCCGACCTCAGCTCGTCGGAGTGGCAGCTGGTGCACCTCCCCTCGCTGGTCACCAAGGACCTGGCAACCGCCATGGGCCGTCCGGAGACCGAGGGCCAGCACCGCTTCCAGGTGAAGCCGGAGACCATCCGCACCGCTTCGCCGGAGAACATCGAGTGGTTCCAGCAGGCGACGCCGTACGACAACCTCGGTGCCGAGCTCCCCGTTCAGGAGATGATCGGCCTGATGTCGTTCAACTTCGACCTGATCATCCCGGCCGGTGAGACGCTGTGGACGGAGACGTACCACCGCGACGCCACCTGGGCGGGCGCTGCCAAGCCGTACCGCTTCGGCCTGCGTCACCGCTTCCCGAAGCCCGTCGGCCTCGGCGCCTAGTCACCCGTACCCAGAGAGGAAATCGAAATGGGACAGATCGTTGACGTTACGTCGACCCCGTGGATTGACTCGGGCGACGCGCCGCCGCTGGCGCTCGACCGCGACAAGCGCGACATCATCAGCCAGGGTGTCGCCGACCCGCTCGTCGACTACGACATCATCCCGCTCACGTACACGAACTCGCGTTGGAGCGCGTTCTTCTACCGGGTGGATGAGAAGGACCTGAAGCACGTCCTTCCCAAGTGCCTCGACGTCGAGGACGACGTCGTGGAGTTCTGGTACGTCGACCACCTTCACACGGGCCTCGGCCCGTACGGCGAGATGGGCCTCACCGTGGCCGTCTCCCACAAGGCCGGCGACGGCAAGACGTACTACGGCGGGTACTACCCGTACATGTACCTCACCCAGGACTCGGCTGTGTTCGCCGGTCGCGAGCCCTTCGGCTTCCCGAAGAAGATCGCGTACATCGTCACCCAGGAGCACGGTGGCAAGGAGGACGACGGCTACGGTGGGTTCGGCAACGACTACTTCAACTTCACGATGGAGCGTCGCGGCTACCTGATGCACACCGCTACCGGTCGTTACGACGACGCAGAGCTGTCGGCCAAGCCGGCGTTCTACGGTGACCCGAACTACGGTCGCATGAACCTGCGTCTCATCACCGACCCGTCGCTGAAGAGCACGAAGTGGGACCTGACGTACC
>JADHKZ010000059.1 GCA_016780995.1 Thermoleophilia bacterium
CCATCCCGCCAGCTCGAGGCCGGTGTAGAGCAGCACGATTGCCACCGCCAACATGACCAGCGCGATCCACTGGGCGAACCGCACGGGGCGCGAGGGCTCCATCTCGGCGGGCTTCACCGGCAGCAGCGCGAAGAGGTAGGCCACGGGCGACCACCGCGGGCCGATGAGGGCCAGGGCGATGAGCACCGCGGCCACGATGACCACCGGCGCGGTCTGGAACAGCACCGCCTCCAGGCACAGCAGGCCGGTGATGGCCTGGGCAAACCTGGGGGCCCAGGGGTGCACGGCCGCGGGCGTGCGGGCCGGAAGGGCGAAGGTGCTCATCGAAGCGTCCTCATGGGACAGGGATTGTTATGCGAGCGATAAGGACATTGCAACCGGCTCGGCGTCGATCTCGCCGTCCTCCCGGTGCAGCGGCGTGAACGGAACCCCGTGGCCCACGGTGAGATCGGTGGCCAGCACCTCGCCGGCGATCCACGCGCGGTGGGCATCGATGGCCTCGCGGATGCGCGCGGAGCCATCGAGGTGCAGCACGATGCGGTCCTCCACCCTCAGGTCGGCGGCGCGGCGCGCGGTCTGGATGGCGCGCACCAGGTCGCGGGCAAGGCCCTCCATCTCGAGCTCGGGGGTGAGCTCGGTGGCAAGGCCCACGGCCAGCGCGCCGCCCTCGGCCACGGCGTAGCCCTCCGACGGGCGCACCTCGCGCAGGAAGTCGTCGTCGTGCAGCACCTCATCAGCGCCGTTCACCGTGACGGTGACGGGCTCGCCGGCGTCGAGCGCCTGCACGGTGGCGGTGGGGTCGAGCGCCGCCACGGCCTGGGCCATGGCCGGCATGTTCGGCCCCATGCGGGGGCCGAGTGTGCGGTAGTTGGGCTTGAGGCTCACCTGCACCAGGCCGCCGGCATCGGTGACGAACCGCACCTCGCGCACGTTGAGCTCCTCGGCCACGATGCCGCTGAGGCCCTCCAGCACCCGGGCCGTGGCCGGCGGGCAGGCGATCACAGCCTCCTTGAGGGGCTGGCGCACCTTGAGCTTGGCGTCCTTGCGGGCGGAGCGGCCCAACGTGGTGGCCTCCATGGCCGCGGCCATGGCCTGCTCCAGGTCCGCGTCGTGACGACCGCCCGGGGCGGGCCAGTCGGCCAGGTGAACGCTGGGCGGCGCCGAGGGGTCGTGCACCGCCACCAGGTTGTCCCACATCTCATCGGCCACGAACGGGCAGAAGGGCGCCACCAGCAAGGAGATGGTGCGCAGGCACTCGTGAAGCGTGGCGAAGGCCGCGGCGGTGTCGGCGGGGTCGTCACTCCTCCAGAACCGGCGGCGCGAGGTGCGCACGTACCAGTTGGAGAGGTCGTCGACCAGGTCCTCCAGGGCGCGGCCGGCCGCCGTGGGGTCGTAGTCGGCCAGGCGGGCCGTCACGTGCTCCACCGTGGCGTCCAGCCTCGACAGCGCCCAGCGGTCCATGGCCGGGCGCTGGTCCACCGGCGGCGCGGGATCGCCCGGCGACCAGCCGTCGGGCAGCGCCGCGTAGGTGACCAGGAACGCGTAGGTATTCCACAGCGTGAACAGGAACCGGCGGCGGGTCTCGTCCACCACGTCCAGGCTGAAACGGAACGACTCCCACGGGCTCTGGGCGGTGAACAGGTACCAGCGGAAGGCGTCGGCGCCCGCGTGGTCGATGACCGTCCAGGGCTCCACCACGTTGCCCTTGGACTTGCTCATCTTCTGGCCCTCGCCGTCGAGGATGAGCCCCAGGCACACCACGTTGCGGTAGGGCGACTCGTCGAACAGCAGCGTGCCCTCGGCCAGCAGCGAGTAGAACCAGCCGCGGGTCTGGTCCAGCGCCTCGCACACGAAGTCGGCGGGGAAGCGCCCCGAGAGATCATCCGGGCCCTCGAACGGGTGGTGGTGCTGGGCGAACGGCATGGCGCCCGAGTCGAACCACACATCGGCCACCTCGGGCACCCGGTGGGCGGTGCCGCCGCACTGGCAGCGCACGGGGATGTCGTCCACGTACGGCCGGTGGGGGTCGAGGTCGTCGGGCACGTCGATGGTGGCGCGCTCGCGGAGCTCGGCGAACGACCCGATGGCCGTCACCTGCTCGCAGTCGTCACAGCGCCAGAAGGGCAGGGGCGTGCCCCAGTAGCGCTCGCGGCTGATGGCCCAGTCCACGTTGCCCTCCAGCCAGCGGCCGAACCGGCCGTCGCGCACGTGCTCGGGGTGCCAGCCCACCGATGCGTTGAGGTCCAACATGCGGTCGCGCACGTCGGTGGTGCGGATGTACCACGAGGGCTTGGCGTAGTAGAGGAGCGGGGTGCTGCAGCGCCAGCAGTGGGGGTAGGAGTGCTCATACGGCTTCTCGCGGTGCACCCGGTGGCGCGCCTGGAGGTCCTGGATGAGCACCCGGTCGGCGTCCTTGACGAACTGCCCCTGGGCCAGCGGCACCTTGGAGGTGAACAGGCCCTGGCGGTCCACCGGGTTGGGGGCGTCCAGGCCGTGCTCGCGCGCGGCGCGCATGTCGTCCTCGCCGAAGGCCGGCGCGATGTGCACGATGCCGGTGCCGTCCTCGGTGGTGACGAAGTCGCTCAGCACCACCTGGTGCTTGCCGGGGATCAGGCCGAACGGCGGGTCGTAGGTGCGCCCGGCCAGCTCCGACGCCGGCATGACCGACTCCACCACGGCGTCCTCGCCCATCACCGCGGGCACCAGCGCCTGCGCCATGACCAGGCGCTCGTCGCCATCCACCACCACGGCGTAGTCCACGTCGGGGTTGATGGCCGCCGCCTGGTTGGCGGGAAGCGTCCACGGAGTGGTGGTCCACACCAGCAGGGACAGGCCCTCCTGCAACGGGAACTTCACGTAGATGCTCGGGTCGGTCACGTCCTTGTAGCCCTGGGCCACCTCGTGGCTGCTGAGCGCCGTGCCGCAGCGGGGGCAGTAGGGCACCACCTTGTCGCTCTCGTACACCAGGCCCTTCTGATGGAGGGTGGCAAGGCTCCACCACACGCTCTCCACGTAGTCGGTGTCCATGGTGCGGTAGGCGTCCGCGGTGTCCACCCAGAACCCGATGCGCTCGGTGAGGCGCTCCCACTCGTCCAGGTACTGACTCACCGACTCGCGGCACCTGGCGTTGAACTCCGCGATGCCGTAGGCCTCGATCTCGGGCTTGCCGCTGATGCCCAGCTGCTTCTCCACCTCCAGCTCCACGGGAAGGCCGTGGCAGTCCCAGCCGGCCTTGCGCTCCACGTAGCGCCCGCGCATGGTGTGGAACCGGGGGAAGATGTCCTTGAACACCCGCGACAGCACGTGGTGCGAGCCCGGGCGGCCGTTGGCCGTGGGCGGGCCCTCGTAGAACACGAAGGGGTCGGCGCCCCGGCGCATCTCCACGCTTTGCCGGAACACATCTCCGTCGCGCCAGCGCCCCAGCACGCGCTCCTCCATCGACGTCCACTCCGACGCCGGGCCCACGGGCTTCCAGCGGCTCATGCGGCCACCTGCTCCCCGCGCTGGAAGGCACGCACGCCCTCGATGACCTGGTGGAAGTCGTCGAACGGCACGTAGGCGTCGCCGCGCTCATCCAGCCAGTCGGCCAGGTACGACCGCGCGAACACCAGGTCGGCCATGCCCGACACGCACCGGTCGCTGATGCCGTCGCCCACGAACACGATGGGCTCGCCCTGGTGGCGCACCGACAGCGCGTGGCGCTTGCAGCGGCGGTCGCACAGGGTGCACACCTCGCCGCGATCGTCCGAGAACACCAGCGTGCACCCCTGCTCGCTGAACAGGGCCTCGTTGGACACCACCTCCAGGTGCTGGAGGCCCAGGTCGCCCAGCACCTGGTCGATGACCGACCGGAACCCGGCCGACATGATGACCAGCCGATGGCCCTCGGACTCCGCGAACTCCACCAGCTCAAGGATGCCGTCGCGCACGCCCGCACGCTCGCGCACCAGGGCGAAGATCTCCTCAGGGCCGGCCTTCACCTCGGAGAACTGCCGCGACATCGCCTGCTCGATGGTGATGCGCCCCGCGCGGAGGTCGGGCTCGAGCGCATCCCACACGCCGTCGCGCCCGTGCTCGTCCACGATCACGTGCAGGGTGTCGCGCATGGTGATGGTGCCGTCGAAATCCACGGCGAGGAGGAGCGGAGCCACGGCCGGTGAGGCTACCAACGACGTCGCTACCATGATCGGCGTGCAGGAGGTGACCCAATAGACGCTCCCCGCCCCGTGTTCATCCACGGCGCAGGCCGAACCCCCGCATCGTGGGGGCCCCAGCTGGCCCGGTTCGAGGGCGCGCTGGCCGTGGCCCTGCCCGGACACCCGGATGGCACCCCCCTGGTAGGCACCGATGCCATGGCCCGGTGGGTGATGGACGAGATGGACCAGGTGCCCGGCCCCCTGGTGCTGGTGGGCCATTCGCTGGGCGGCGCGGTGTCGCTGGCGGTGGCGCTCTCGCGCCCCGACATGGTGGCCGGGTTGGTGCTGGTGAGCACCGGCGCGCGCCTGCCCGTGCCCCCCGACGCCATCGCCCGCATCGACAGCGACTTCGAGGCCGAGTGCGCCCGGCTGGTGGAGGAGTCGTGGCTGCACCACGACCCCGACCTCATCCGCCGGGGCACCAACTCGGTCATCTCCATGGGGCCCGAGAGCCTGCGAGCCGACTACCTGTCGGCGCAGGGGCACGACCTGCGCGGCACGCTGGGCGCGCTCGACGTGCCCTCCCTGGTGGTGAGCGGCGAGGCCGACCCGCTGGTGCCCACCTGGCTGTCGGAGGAACTGGCGGATGAGCTGCCCGACGCGCAGGTGGCCATCATCGCCGAGACCGCCCACGTGCCGCAGCTGGAGCGACCGGACATCATCGACCTGCTCATCGCCGCCTTCCTGGCGCGGCTGGAGCTGTCGCTCGCGGGAGATGCATGACCGGACCCCGCCCGTCGGCGGACCATCCGATCGCGATCCTGGTGAACCCGCGGTCCACGGCCGCCCAGCCCGGACTCACCGAGTACGCCGAGTCGCGCCTGGCCCCATTCGGCGTGCGCGCCGTGCTGGCCACCCAGGAGCGCGGGCACGCGGCGGAGCTCGCGCGCCTGGCCACCCACGAGCACGAGGCCCTCACCGTGGTGACCCTGGGTGGCGACGGCACGGCCGCGGAGGCCGCGGGGGCCCTGGTGGGCACCGGCGCCGCGCTTGCCCCCATGCCCA
The DNA here is from genome assembly GCA_016780995.1 of Thermoleophilia bacterium. GTDB lineage: Bacteria > Actinomycetota > Thermoleophilia > Miltoncostaeales > Miltoncostaeaceae > SYFI01. Next base: position 5,202 of record JADHKZ010000059.1, read on the forward strand.
CCGGCAGCACCAACGTGTTCGCGCGGGCCATCGGGTGGCCCATGCAGCCGCGCCTGGCCATCGACCGCCTGGTGCAGGCGCTGGAGCAGGGCCAGCAGGCTGCCCCGGTGACCATCGGCCACGTGGCGGCCGATGGCATGGAGCGCCACTTCATCGTGAACGCCGGCGTCGGGATAGACGCCGAGGCCGCCGACATGGTGGAGCGCCACCCCCAGTGGAAGAAGCGCGTGGGCCAGGCGTGGTTCGCCAGCGCCACCTTCGCGGCCGCCGCCCGCCAGTGGCGCCGCCCGCTCATGCGGGTGAGCATCGATGGCGGCGCGCCCTTCCCCCTTGCCTCCATGAGCGTGGCCTGCGCCCGCCCCTACGCCTACTTCCGCCAGCGCGAGTTCGACCTGATCCCGGACGCCGGCCACCACCTGGGTTCGCTGGGGTGGCTGGGATCGGTGTCGCGCGGCATGGTGGGCCCCGCCATCGCGGCCACCGGCGCATTCACCGGCGGCTGGCACCTGAACAGCCACCGCGTGGCGCACGGCACCGCGGATGAGTCGATCGTGATGGAGTCACCCGAGCGCATGGCGCTGCAGGCCGACGGCGAGCCCCTGGGCCGCCACCGGCGCATCGTCATCACCCCCGCCACCGGCCTGCTGGTGCTGCGGGGCGACTAGATGTCCTGACCGGTCACCAGGTCGTCGAGGTGGGCGTCGATCCGGCGCCCCAGCATGGCCAGGGCCCGGGTGCTGCCCGGGCCGCCGTGGCGCGCCGACAGGCAGAGGGTGGCGCGCACATCGCGCATGGCGGCCGCAGCGCCCGCGGGCAGGCTGCCGCCATCCGATGGGCCGGGTGGCGGCCACTCGGCGGGTCGGCCGTGCACCAGGGGCGCGATGACCCTGCGGGTGGCGCGCACCACCTGGTCGAACTCCGCGTCGGGCAGGCCGGCGCGGGCGTCGTCGAGGATGTCGCGCACCTGCGGCCATGGGTCCGACGGCTCGCCATCGGCCACCGCACGCGCCAGCTCGAGGGGGTCGTCGATGGGCACCAGGCGGGCGGCGTCCATTCGGCGCTCGCCGGGATCCTCCGCCGACGGCATGGTCAGCCCGGGGGCGGGGTCTCGCGGCCGGCGGCCATGCCCATGCCGCCCTCGGGGTCGCGCAGCGGCCCGAGCTTGCGGAACCGCTCACGTCGCGCGCGCCGGCGATCGGCCGCCGGGATGGACGACAGCTCGGTGAGCGCCCGGTACAGGTACTGGTCCAGGATCTCGGCGGCCTGCTCGTGGTCGGTGTGGGCGCCGCCCTCGGGCTCGGGCACCACGGCGTCCACCACGCCCCAGCGGTAGCAGTTGGCCGCCGTGGGCTTGAACGCCTGCGCGGCCTGGCGCGCCTTGCTGGCATCGCGCCACAGGATGGCCGACGCGCCCTCGGGGCTGATGACCGAGTAGGTGCTGTTCTCCAGCATGAGCACCCGGTCGGCCACGCCCAGGCCCAGCGCACCGCCCGACGATCCCTCGCCGATGACCACCGCCACGGTGGGCACGTCGAGGCGCCACATCATCTGGATGCTGCGGCTGATGGCCCCGCCCTGGCCGCGCTCCTCGGCGCTGGCGCCCGGGAACGCGCCCGGGGTGTCGATGAGCGTGACCACCGGGATGCCCAGGCGGTTGGCGATCTCCATCACGCGCATGGCCTTGCGGTAGCCCTCGGGCCCGGCCATGCCGAAGTTGCGGTAGGTGCGCTCGTTGGTGTCGCGGCCCTTCTGCTGGCCGATGAACGCCACCGGACGGTCGTGGAACCGGCCGAACCCGGCCACCAGCGCGGCGTCGTCGCCGTACAGGCGGTCACCGTGCATCTCCTCGAACTCGCTGCACAGCCGGTTGATGTAGTCGAGCGTGTAGGGGCGCTCGGCGTGGCGCGCCAGCTGCACGCTCTCCCACAGGTCGTCCTCGGGCGCCTCGGGCGTGCGACGCACCTTGTCGGCCACCTTGCGCACGAACCGTCCGCCCGACTTGCGATCGCTCATCAGGCGTCCTCGCCGTCGGTGGATCCCGGGCGGATGCGGCCCACCATGGACTTCACCTTCTGCGCGCCGCCCTGCGCCCACTGCAGCGCGGGCGAGGCCGTGCTGCCGTTGCCCTCCATCTCGGGGCGGCGCAGGATGTGCAGCACCTTGCCGATGCGCTCGGCCAGCTCGCGGCGGTCCACCACGTCGTCCACCTGGCCGTTGCGCAGCTGGGCCTCGGCGCGCCCGAAGTCCTCGGGCAGCACCTCGCGCGTCGTCTCCTCGATCACGCGCGGGCCGCTGAAGGCGATGAGCGCGCCGGGCTCGGCGTAGGTGACGTCCCCCAGCGACGCGAACGACGCCCACACGCCGCCGGTGGTGGGGTGCGCCAGCACCACCACCACGGGCACCCGGGCCTCGGCCAGGGCGTCCAGCGCGATGACGGTCTTGGCCATCTGCATCAGCGCCAGCGTGCCCTCCTGCATGCGGGCACCGCCGGACGCCGCCACCACGATGAGCGGCAGGCCCTTCTGGGCGGCGTAGTCGCAGGCACGCGCGAACTTCTCGCCCACCACCGCGCCCATGCTGCAGCCCATGAACGTGAAGTCCATCACGGCGGCCACGGCCGGCTGGTGGCGCACCTCCAGCTCGGCGCACACAATGGCCTCGCCCATGCCCGTGGACTTCTCGGCGTCGGCGATGCGCTCGGCGTAGGGCTTGAGGTCGGTGAACTGCAGGGGGTCGGCCGCCCGCAGCTCGGGCCACAGCTCCACGTAGCCACCGGGCTCGCCCAACTGCTCCATGCGCTCGCGCGCCGTCACCGGGAAGTGGTGGCCGCAGGCCGGGCACACGCGCAGGTTGCGCTGCATCTCATCGGCCGAGTAGTGGCTGTCGCACTTGGGGCAGGTGCCGGCATCGGCCTTGATCTTGCGCGGGCGCGCGTCGCGGTGCGCCAGCTGGCGCAGGCGATCGACCGACACGTGGATGTTCCTGCCGACGCGGCTCACGACACCATCATCGCATGGCCCCGGGGTCACCCTGGTGGATGGGCGCGGCGCCCGAGGCCAGCCAGTCCTCCACGGCCTTGCGGTAGGTGGGCACCAGCCGGGCCTCGTGGCGGTGGGTGAGGAGATCGCGGGCCGCCACCTCGGGCGACCTTCCGCGCAGGCGCAGCACCGCGTACGCCACGAACAGCGACCGGCGGCGGCCGCGCTGGCAGTGGATGAGCACCTTGGCGTGGGGGTCGTCGTCCAGCCACCCGGCGGCGATCTCAGCGGCCTGCGCCCACTTCTCGGGCGGCTGGTGGCGCCCGTGGTCCCACATGGGGGCCACCGCCACGTTGCGGTCGCCGAACACCGCGCGCTCGGCTGAGAGGTCCTGGCTGAAGTGCGTCTGCAGGCGGGCGCGGCAGTTGACCACGTGGGTCACGCCCTCGCGGGCGAGGTCCTGCAGGCTCTCCGGCGTGGGCACGCTGCCGATGGCGATGCGCTCATCGCCGATCCACGTCCACGGCCGCGTCTTCGTCCCGGGTCCGTACACCTTGGTGGCCAAGCGGAACCAGCCATCGCGGATGGGCGTGAGGGCAACCCGCAGCCTGCCGGGGAAGTGGCCGCCCGCGTGCCCCGACCGGGCCATCAGTCCTCCAGGCGCCGGAAGGCGAGGGTGGCGTTGTGACCGCCGAAGCCGAACACGTTGGACAGCGCCACGCGCACGTCGGCCTGCCGGGACTCGCCCAGCACGTGATCCACGCCGGCGCACTCCGGGTCGAGGTCGGTCACGTTGATGGTGGGGGGCACCACGCCGTCCTGCACCGCCAGGGCGGTGAGCGCGGCCTCCAGCCCACCGGCGGCGCCCAGGGTGTGGCCGTGCATCGACTTGGTGCTGCTCACCATGGTGCGCGCGGCCTTGTCATCACCCAGCGCCCGCTTGATCACCCGGATCTCGGAGGGGTCACCCACCGGGGTGGACGTGCCGTGGGCGTTCACGTAGTCCACCTCAGACGCCTCGATGCCGGCATCAGCCAGCGCCATGGTCATGGCAAGCGCCGGGCCCACCGCCGTGGGGTCGGGCTCGGTGATGTGGTGGGCGTCGCCCGACAGGCCGTAGCCCGCCAGCTCGCAGACGATGTCCGCGCCGCGGTCCAGGGCATGGCCCATCTCCTCGAGCACGATCACGGCGCCGGCCTCGCCCATCACGAACCCATCGCGGCCGGTGTCGAACGGACGGCTGGCCGAGGCGGGATCGTCGTTGCGCGTGGACAGGGCCTTCATCGCGTTGAAGCCCGCGATGCCCACCAGCGCCACGGCGCCCTCGGTGCCGCCGGCGATCATGGCGTCGGCGCGGCCCAGGCGGATGTGGTCGAAGGCGTCGCCGATGGCGTGGTTGGCCGATGCGCAGGCGGTGGTGCTGCACGACAGCGGACCCTGCAGGCCCAGCTCCATCGACGACTGCGCCGCGCCCATGTTGGCGATGATGGTGGGGATGAACAGTGGGCTCACCCGCGTGGGGCCCAGGTCGCGCAGCCGCACCGTCTGGTCGTGCCAGGTCTGGATGCCGCCGATGCCCGATCCGATGATCACGCCCATGCGGTCGGGGGTGACGGTGCCCTTGATCCCCGAATCCTCGTAGCCCAGCATGGCCGCGGCCACGCCCAGGTGCGAGAAGCGGTCCATCCGGCGGGCCGTCTTGCGATCGAGGAACTGCTCGATGTCGAACGCCTCGGGCACCTCGCAGGCGAAGTGCGTGTCGCAGTCGGACGGATCGAACTGCCGGATGGGGGCAGCGGTGGGCGTGCCCGCCTTGGCGGCCTCCCAGGCCTCGTCGCGGCCCAGGCCGAGCGGCGACACCAGCCCGATTCCGGTGATGACCACGCGGCGCAGGCCGTTTGCGTCTATCAGGGTGCTTGCCATCAGGTCTCCCGCCTACATCCCCAGGCCGCCGTCAACCGGGATGACCGTCCCGGTGATGAACGCGGAGGCATCCGAGCACAGGAACGCCACGAGTCCCGCGACGTCATCCGGCGTGCCCAGTCGCCCCAGGGGGGTGTGGCCGATCAACTGCTCCTTGATGTCGTCCGACAACACGTCGGTCATGTCCGTCGAGATGTACCCCGGGGCGATGGCGTTGGCCCTCACCCCGCGCGCGCCGGCCTCCTTGGCCAGTGACTTGGTCATGCCGATGAGGCCTGCCTTCGCGGCAGCGTAATTCACCTGCCCGGCATTGCCCATGAGCCCCACCACCGACGACACGGCCACGATCGACCCGGCGCGCCGCTTCATCATGCCGCGAAGCGCGGCGCGCGCGCAGTAGAACGAACCGGAGAGGTTGGTGTCGATGACCGACTGCCAATCGTCATCGCTCATGCGCATCATCAGGCCGTCGCGCGTGATGCCGGCGTTCAGCACCAGGGCGTCCAGCGGCCCCAGGGCGTCCTCGGCGGCGTTCACCACCGCCTCGGCGGCAGCGGAATCGGCGATGTCGCCCTGCACCACGGCCGCCTGGCAGCCGACGGCGCGCACGGCCTCGACGGTGGCGTTGGCTCCGGCCTCGTCTGCCACGTAGCCCACGGCCACGTCGAAGCCCGCCTGCGCCAGCGCCACGGCGCAGGCCGCGCCGATGCCCCGGCTGGCGCCGGTGACCAGCGCCACGCTCATGCCATCACCCCGGCCAGGCCATGCAGGCCCTCGGGCCCCGACACCTGGTGCAGCACGGCATCGCGCTTGATGCGCTTGACCAGACCCGACAGCACGCGGCCGGGGCCGAGCTCCACGAACGCGTGGGCGCCCATGGCCACGGCGGTCTCCACGGCGTGGCCGAACCGCACCGGGGAGGTGAGCTGGTCCAGGAGCACAGGCCGCATGCGGTCGGCCGGCTCCACCTGCGCCGTGGTGGTGCTGAGGAACTGCGGCGAGGGCGGCTGGGGGTCCCAGGCCTCCAGCGCCGGCGCCAGGCCCGCGGCCGCGGGCTGCATGAGCGGGCTGTGGAACGCGCCGCCCACCTTGAGCTGCGTGGCCTTGATGCCGCGCTCGGCCGTGATGG
>JADHKZ010000060.1 GCA_016780995.1 Thermoleophilia bacterium
CGGCCAGGTGGACGTGCCCCCGGGCGTGGCGCGGCAGATGGGCCTGGTGGCGGCCCTTCCGATCGGGCGCGCGGTGCGGCCCCTGCCCGAGGCCCTGGCCGCCACGGCCGACGACCTGGCCGCCGTCGCCGCGGCCGTGGTGGCATTGGTAGGGTCACGCCCGTGAGCGGCAACCTGAAGGGCCTGGTGCTGTCGGGTGGCGCCGGCACGCGCCTGCGCCCCATCACCCATACCTCGGCCAAGCAGCTGGTGCCCGTGGCCAACAAGCCCGTGCTCTTCTACGGGCTCGAGGCCCTGCGCGACGCCGGCATCCGCGAGATCGGCATCATCATCGGTGACACCGGCGACGAGATCCGCGAGGCCGTGGGCGATGGGTCGGCGCTGGGCGTGGAGGTCACGTTCATCCCGCAGTCGGCCCCGCTGGGCCTGGCGCACGCGGTGCTCACCGCCGAGGAGTTCCTGGGCGACGACCCCTTCGTCATGTACCTGGGCGACAACCTCCTGCGCGACGGCATCACCCCGCTGGTGCAGGAGTTCCGTGCCTCCGACCCGGACGCCATGATCCTGCTGCAGCACGTGCCCAACCCCCAGAGCTACGGCGTGGCGGTGCTGGACGGCGACCGGGTGGTGAACCTGGAGGAGAAGCCGCAGCAGCCCAAGAGCGACCTGGCGCTGGTGGGGGTGTACATGTTCACCCCGGCCATCCTGGACGCCGCCAAGGCGATCCAGCCGTCGCCCCGCGGCGAGCTGGAGATCACCGACGCCATCCAGTACCTCATCGACCAGGGCCGCCGCGTGGAGCCGCACGTGGTGACCGGCTGGTGGAAGGACACCGGCCAGGTGGAGGACATGCTGGAGGCCAACCGGCTCATCCTCGACGTCATCGAGCCCCGGGTGGACGGCGAGCTGGTGGACAGCGACATCGAGGGCCGCGTCATCATCGAGGAGGGCGCCCGCCTGGTGAACAGCCACGTGCGCGGCCCCGCGGTGATCGGCCGCGACTCGGTGGTGGAGAACGCCTACATCGGGCCGTACTCGTCCATCTCCACCGGCTGCGTGGTGCGCCGCGCGGAGATCGAGCACTCCATCCTGTTGGAGCGGGTGCACGTGGAGGACCTGGACGCCCGGGTGGAGAGCAGCCTCATCGGCCGTGACGTGACCATCTCGCGCACCGACGCCAAGCCGCGGGCCTACCGGTTCGTGCTGGGCGACTCGTCGGTGATCGGCCTCACCTAGGACGCGCGGTGCGGGCGCTGGTCATCGGGCATCGGGGGATGCTGGGCACCGACCTCATGGCGTATCTGGCCGCGGCCGGGCACCAGGCCACGGGGCTCGACCTGCCCGACATCGACATCACCGACCGCCGGCGCACCATCCGCATGGTCAGCGAGGCCGCACCCGACGTGGTGTTCCACCTGGCGGCGTGGACCGACGTGGACGGCGCCGAGGAGTACGAGGAGCAGGCGCTGGTGGTGAACGGCGAGGGCACGCGCAACGTGGCCATCGCCGCGCGCGAGGCGGGCGCCGCGCTGGTGGCCGTGAGCACCGACTACGTGTTCCCGGGTACGGGCGGGCCGTATGCCGAGGATGACGCCACCGACCCGCTCCAGGCCTATGGCCGCACCAAGCTGGCGGGTGAGCGCCTGGCCGAGCTGGAGTACCCCGACGGCACGCGCATCGCGCGCACGGCATGGCTGTACGGCGCCCATGGCCGCAACTTCGTGGACACCATGATCGGCCTGGGGTCCGACCCGGCGCGCGACCACGTGGACGTGGTGGCCGACCAGGTGGGCTGCCCCACGTGGACCAGGGACCTCTGCCCTGCGCTGGTGGCCATCGCCGGGCTGCCCGCCGGCATCTACCACGCCGCCGGCGGCGGCAGCACCAGTTGGGCCGGGTTGGCACGCGAGGCCTTCCGCCTTGCGCAGGTGGATTGCGAGGTGCGTGATACCACCACCGAGGCCTTCGCGCGCCCGGCACCACGCCCGGCGGTGAGCGTGCTCGAGGTGACCCACGAGGGAGCCCCGCGCCTGCGCGCGTGGGAGGATGCCATCGCCGACTACATCAGGGAGCGTTCGTGAAGGTCCTCATCACCGGCGGGTGCGGGTTCATCGGGTCCGAGGTCATCCGCGTGGCCATCGAGCGGGGCCACCACGTGGTCAACCTCGACAAGCTCACGTACGCGGGCAACCCGGCCAACGTGGCCGAGTTCATGGACAGCCCGCAGTACGCCTTCATCCACGGCGACATCGCCGACCCGCAGGTGGCGGCGCAGGCCGTGGACGGGTGCGAGGTGGTCATCAACCTGGCCGCCGAGAGCCACGTGGACCGCTCGCTGCACAACCCCACGGAGTTCATCCAGACCGATGTGGTGGGCACCGCCACGCTCATCATGGCCGCGCGTGAGGCCGGGGTGCGGCGGTTCGTGCAGGTGAGCACCGACGAGGTGTACGGCTCCATCCCCACCGGCGCCTTCACCGAGACCGACCCCATCCAGCCGTCGTCGCCCTACTCGGCCAGCAAGGCCGGCGGCGACCTGCAGGCGCTGGCCATCCACCACACCTTCGGCTACGACATCGTCATCACCCGCGGGTCCAACACGTATGGCCCGCGGCAGTACCCCGAGAAGCTGGTGCCGCTGTTCATCACCAACGCGCTCGACGGCCTGCCGCTGCCGGTGTACGGCGACGGCCAGCAGGTGCGCGACTGGATCCACGTGCGCGACCACGCCGAGGGCATCTGGTTCGCCATGGAGAACGGCGAGGCAGGCCAGGTGTACAACGTGGGCGGCGGCAACGAGTGGCCCAACCTGGAGATCACACGTCGCATCCTGGCCCACACCGGCGCCTCGGACGACCTCATCACCTACGTGGAGGACCGTCCGGGCCACGACCGCCGCTATGCGCTGGACACCGCCAGGATGCGCGCCATGGGGTGGGCGCCGCAGGTGGACTTCGACCAGGGCCTGGCGTCCACCGTGGAGTGGTACCGCGACGGCCGCCCGTGGTGGGAGCCCATCAAGAGCGGCGAGTACGCCGAGTGGTACGCCACCAACTACGCCTCGCGGGGCTAGCGGATCCGCAGGCGCACGGGGTAGGTGCTGAAGTAGCGCATGCCCGTGGTGGCATCGCGCACGTCGGCGTACACCGTGAGGGTCTCGCCCAGGCGGTGGGCGTGCCGGTGCTCCACGGCGTAGCCGCCGCACCGGCCGCGCATGGTGCGTGACTGCGCGCGCGAGAAGTGCCAGCCGTAATTGCCGTGCGCTGACTTGAACCGGGTGACCACGCGGTGCCCCACGCCGCCCGACTGGCACCAGCGCATGGTGAGGCGCGTCCAGCGCGTGCCCGGCACCTGCCGGGCGGTCACCGACGTGACCTCGGGCAGGCTCACGCGCGGGTCACCACCCGCGCGCACCCAGTCGAGCCACGAGGCATAGGTGCCCACGTGGGTGTAGGCCGTGGGCGCGGAGTTGTCGCACCCCTCCGGGCCGAACGACACGATGCCCACCAGCACCCCGCCGCCCTCCAGCGGACCGCCGCTGTCGCCCCAGCACGCGGCTGGCTCGGACGAGAAGGGCAGCGTTCCGCAGATGGTGCCCCACGGCGCGCCCAGCGACCGGCACTCGGCGGGGGTGGAGATGGAGATGCGCCCGGTCATCAGCACGGGGCTACCCGTGGGCGCCTCCACCGATGCCCCCCAGCCCGACACCCAGCCATCCGAGGCGTATGACGCCCGCGGGCCGCGCTGGTACTTCTCCACGGCCGGGTGGATGGACGGTGGCACGGGGCGGGCCAGGTGCAGCAGGGCGATGTCGTGCCCCCACCGGCGGGGGTCGTAGCGCGGGTACACCGCGATGGCGTCCACGGCGTAGCGGTCATCGGCGGTGATGGTGGCCAGCGCCTGCTTCCCCGCGGCCACCTGCACCTGCTCGGGCCGGAGCCCGTAGGCGCAGTGCGCGGCGGTGACCACCCACTGCGGGTCCACCAGCGTGCCGGTGCAGTACTGCCCCGCGCGGCCGTCATCGGCCCCCACCTCCAGCAGTGCCACCACGTGGTCGCCGGTGTTCGGGTCGGCCGGTGCGCCACCCACCACGCCAAGCGCCGCGGGCACCCCGACAAGGGCCAGCGCTCCCATGAGCATCGCCACCAGCCGCCGCATGGCGGCGACGGTACCAGCGCATCAGCCGGTGGCCGGGGCCCCCGGTCCGGAACCATCCTTTCGGGTAGCCACCAGCGACCAGACGATCGAGATGGCCAGCGTGAGGACGATGACCGACAGCGACAGCCACACCGGCAGCTTGCCCACGGGGGTCTCCGACAGGATCAGCTTGGCCCCTGCGAACACCAGCAGGAACGCCAGGCCGTAGTGCAGGTGCACGAAGCGCCGGAGCAGCCCCGCCAGGCAGAAGTACAGCGCGCGCAGACCCAGCACGGCCATGGCGATGGATGCCCACACGATGAACGTGTTGGTGGTGATGGCCAGCACGGCCGCCACGGAGTCGATGGCGAAGATGAGGTCGCTCGACTCGATGGCCACCAGCGCCACCAGCAGCAGCGTGGCTGCGCGCCGCCCGTTGACCCGCGTGATGAACGTGTTGCCCTCGTACTCGCCCATCACCGGCATGACCCGGCGCATCAGGCGCACCATCACGTTGTTGCCGGGGTCGGTGGGCTCATCGTGGCGGAACGCCAGCTTCCAGCCGGTGTACACCAGGAACACGCCGAACACGTAGGCCGTCCAGAAGAAGGTCTCGAGCAGGGCGGAGCCCACGAAGATGAATACCAGGCGCATCAGCAGCGCCCCGATGACCCCCCAGAACAGCACCCGGTGCTGGTACCGGTCGGGCACCGCGAAGTACCCGAAGATGAGGGCGAAGATGAACACGTTGTCCACCGAGAGCGCCTTCTCGATGAGGTACGCCGAGTAGTAGGTGGCCGCCACGTCGCCGCCCTGCCACCACCACATGATCAGGCCGAAGCCCAGGCCGGCGGCGATCCAGATGGCGCTCCAGATGGCCGCCTCGCGGAACGACACCACGTGGTCGTCGCGGTGCAGGAACAGGTCGATGGCCAGCATCACCACGATGCCCGCGCCAAGTGCCAGCCATGCCCACACCGGCACCGCGAAGTCCATTGCCCCGGTCACGCGTCCCCCGCTCGATCAGTGGATGTCGAGCCGAGGTCTCCCCCACCCGGTGGGCGGGCGGCGCGGCCGGGGCCCTGTCGGACCCGTAGTGACGACCTGCGCGCTTGGCGGGGTACTCCCCTTGGCGGCGGGAACCCTACTGGTTCCCGAGCAGCTCCTCATCGGGAACGTCACGCCACACGCGGGCAGGGAGGCCGGCCACCAGCTTGCCCGCCGGGATGTCCTTGGTCACCAAGGCGCCCGCGGCCACGAAGGCCTCCTCGCCGATCTCGATGCCGGGGAGGATCACCACCCCACCGCCGATGCGCGCCGCGCGCCGGATGGTGGCGCCTTTGAGCATCCCGTGGCGCGCCTCGGTGCGCCCCATGAAGTTGTCGTTGGTGGTGGTGACGCACGGCGCGATGAACACGTCGTCCTCCAGCGTGGACAGGCGCGTGATGTAGGAGTTGCTCTGGATGGAGCACCGCGCGCCGATGTCCACCTGGTTCTCGATGCACACCCCGCGGCCCACGCCGCAGTCCTCGCCGATGGTCACGTTCTCGCGCACGAACGCCTGGTCGCCGATCACCGTGCGGGCGCCCACCGTGCTGCCGGCGAACACCACGGCGCCCGAGCACACCGTGACGCTCTCGCCCAGCACCAGTCCGGGCAGGTCCTTCTTCGTCGCGGTCGAGCGGCTGGCCAGCTTGGGCGTCTTGCCCAGCACCACGTTGTCCTGGATCACGCACCCCGGGCCGATCACCGTGCCCGCGTGGATGACCACGTTGGCGCCGATCTCGGCGTCGTCGGCGATCTGCACGCCCTCGCCCAGCACCAGGTTCTCTCGGCTCATCGGGATGCCCCCTCCAGGGTGATGGGCCGGCCGGATTCGGCCAGCGACCTGTCCATGGCCTCCAGCACCTCCACGGTGGCCAACCCGGCCCAGCCATCGGCGATGGGGGCGGTACCCGACCGGATGCTGTCGAGGAAGTGCTGGCACACCAGGCGCAGCGGCTCGGCGGTGTCGATCTTCGGGCTGAAGATATCGCCGGAGCGCACCTGGATGTACTCGCCGTACTCGCCCGTGCGCGGGACGGGGCCCTTGTCGTACACGGTGATCTTGCGCTCGCTCTCCATGTCGTCGAACACCACCATGCGCTCGGATCCGATGACGGTCATGCGGCGCATCTTGTGGGGGTCGAGCCACGACAGGTGCAGGTGGCCGATGACGCCGCTCTCGAACAGGATGCGCCCGAACACCACGTCCTCCACGCCGTCCTGCAGGTAGCACGCGCCGGTGGCCGACACCTCCACGGCGGGCTGGCCCACGATGTGCAGCATCACGCTGATGTCGTGCGGCCCCAGGCTCCACAGGGCGTTCTCGTCCTTGCGCACGATCCCCAGGTTGAGCCGGTTGCCGTACAGGTAGTGCACCTGCCCCAGGTGGCCGGTGTCCACCAGCTCCTTCACCTTGGTGACGCCCGGGTGCAGCACCAGCAGGTGGTCCACCATGCAGGTGACGCCCGCGGCCTCGGCCGCCTCGGCCACCGCGCGGGCGTCCGCGGCGGTGAGCGCCAGTGGCTTCTCCACGAACACGTGCTTGCCGGCCTCGATGGCCTTCAGGGCCAGGGCCGCGTGGGTGGGCACGGGGGTGGCGATGACCAGCGCGTCGGTGTCGGGGTCGGCCAGCACCTCATCGAGGCTGGTGGTGAACTGCGTGCGCGGGAAGGCCGCGCGGTGGCGATCGAGCAGCCCCTCGTCCAGGTCGCAGGCCCATCGCAGCTCGGACCCCTCGATGCGGTCGAAGTTGCGCGCCAGGTTGGGGCCCCAGTACGACATCCCCACCACGGCCACCCGAAGCGGCGTCACAGCGTCCACACGTTCTCCCCCCGGGGCACGGCGTTGCGGAAGTCCATCACCAGCCTGCTGCTTTCGGCCACGCGCTGCCAGTCGATGCCCGAATGCGCGGTCACCACCACCACCGCATCGGCGCCCTCGAGCACCTCGTCGGTGAGGTCCGTGCTGTGCATGGCCACATCCACGCCGTGTCCGGGCTCGAGGGCCGGCACGTGCGGGTCGTGGTAGCTCACGTCTGCCCCGCGCTCGCGCAGCAGGGAGATCACCTTCAGCGCCGGGCTCTCGCGCATGTCATTGACGTCGGCCTTGTAGGCCACGCCGATCACGAGCACCTTCGCGCCCTTCAGCGCCTTCTCGTGCTCGTTGAGCGCGCGCGCGAGCTTGCTCACGCAGAAGTAGGGCATCTGCGAGTTGATCTTGCCCGCGAGCTCGATGAACTCGGTGTGGAAGTCGTACTCGCGGGCCTTCCACGTGAGGTAGAAGGGGTCGATGGGGATGCAGTGGCCCCCCAGCCCGGGCCCGGGGCGGAACGGCATGTAGCCGAACGGCTTGGTGGCCGCGGCGTCGATGACCTCCCACACGTCCACGCCCATGCGATCGCACAGGATGGCGGTCTCGTTGACCAGCGCGATGTTGACGCTGCGGAAGACGTTCTCGAGGATCTTGGTCATCTCGGCCACCTCGGGGGTGGACACCGGCACCAGGCTGTCGAACGCCCGGCCGTAGACGTCCATCACCTTCTGCGTGCACGCGGGGGTGAGGCCGCCCACCACCTTGGGCGTGCTGCGCGTGGTCCAGTCCTCGCGGCCCGGGTCCACCCGCTCGGGGCTGAAGGCCAGGTGGAAGTCGGTGCCGGCCGAGAGCCCGAACTCCTCGAGGATGGGCGCCAGCTCCTCGCGCGTGGTGCCCGGGTAGGTGGTGCTCTCCAGCACCACCAGCTGGCCCTTCTGCAGGCGCGGGGCGATGTCGCGCGCGGCGCCCAGCACCGCGCCGAGATCCGGCTCGCGGTGCTCGTCCAGCGGGGTGGGCAGGCAGATGATGATGGCCTCGAGGTCGGTGATCTCGTCCAGGTCGGTGCCCGCGCGCAGCGTGCCGGCCTCCACCAGCGGGGCCAGGCGCTCCGACGGCACGTCCTCGATGTGCGAGATGCCGCGGTTGATGGCGGCCACCTTCTGCTTCACCACGTCGAGCCCCAGCACGGGCACGCCCGCCTCGGCGAACACCACGGCCAGCGGCAGCCCGACATAGCCGAGGCCGATGACGCCCACGCGGGGCGTGGGGGCGCTCACGAGGAGGCCCCGGGGATGTTGGTTCTCGGCGCAGTCAGCGGCGGTATCGTAGCCCGTATGGCCGATGCGGCGCTTGCCGGGCTCCCCCGGATCGTGCGTGCCCACGACGAGGTGCGCTGGCGTGGGCAGGTGCTCACCACCCTCGGGCTGGCCGCGCTCGCGTACTGGCTCATCGTCTGGCTGGCCGGCGGACCCGTGCAGGCGCTGCCCGCGGGCATCGTGGGCCTGTCGGCGCTGTTGCTCGCCCTGGTGCTGGGGGCGATCACCAGCCGGCGGCGCGTGGCGCACGGGCTGCTCACGCTGCGCCCGCCGCGCGGAATGGTCCACGAGACCGTGGCCGACGCCCGCGAGCGCCGCGTGCGCGCGGCCACCATCATGTTCCTGGGGGTGGCCGTGCTGCTGCTGCTCGACACGCTGGTGAGCGGTGTCGGTGCCACGGCGGCGTTGGTGGCGGGTGCCGGCGTGGGCGCGGGCATCGTGGACCGCCTGGAGGCCCGCCGCTGGGAGCGCGCCGAGGACGACCAGGACCTGCGCATTTTCCTGGTGCTGCGCCCCAACGCGCTCATCGCCAGCATGGGCGTGCAGGACGCCTACGCGCTGCCGCGCGCCCGGTCCGCGAAGGATGACGAGCCGGGGGAGTTCCCCGGCACATGGATCTAGCCCAGCTCCTCCGCCACGGCGCGCGCGATTGCCTCGGCGGCGTGGCCGTCGCCGTAGTACGGCGGGCGCTCTGCCGGCATGGACAGATCGGCCAGGGCCGCCTGCACCCGGCCGACATCCATGCCGGTGAGCGCGTTGAACCCGCCGTCCACGGTCTCCACCCACTCGGTGGTGTCGCGCAGGGTGATGCACGGAACGCCGTGGAAGTAGGCCTCCTTCTGCACGCCGCCCGAGTCGGTGACCACGGCGCGGGCACTGATGAGCAGGTTGGTGAAGTCGAGGTAGCCCGCCGGGGGCGCCAGCACCAGGCCGGGCACCCGCTCCAGGGCCTCCCAGCGCCCGGAGGGCTGCAGCTTGGCCCGCGTGCGGGGGTGCACGGGGAAGATGGCCGGCTGGCCCAGCGACGACAGCACCTGCACCATGCGGTCCAGCGCCTCGGGCGTGTCGGTGGCCGCGGCCCGGTGGATGGTGACCAGGAGGTAGCCACCCGGCTCCAGGCCGTGGGCCGCGGGGCCCGGGCGCTGCAGGGCAAGCGGGGCGAACATGCGGCTGGCGTCGAACATCACGTCGCCCACCAGATGCACGCCGCCGGTAATGCCCTCGGCCGCGAGGTTGTCCACGGCCTGGCGCGTGGGGCACAGCAGGACCCGCGACAGGTGGTCGGTGACCACCCGGTTCTGCTCCTCGGGCATGGACTTGTCGAACGACCTGAGGCCCGCCTCCACGTGTGCCAGGGGCACGTCGTTCTTCGCCGCCACCAGGGCCCCGGCCAGCGTGGTGGTGGTGTCGCCGTACACCAGCACGGCATCGGGCCGCGCGTCGCGCACCACGTGCTCGAACCGCTCCATCATGATGGCCAGCTGGTGCACGGGGGTGCCCGGGCCCACCTCGAGCGCGTGGTCGGGCTGCGGGATGCCCAGCTCGTCGAAGAACAGGTCGGCCAGCTCGGGGTCGTAGTGCTGGCCCGAGTGCACCAGGATCTCCTCGCCCTGCGCGCGCATGGCGGCGCAGAGGGGGGCGGCCTTCACGAACTGGGGGCGGTTGCCCACGAGGGAGACGATGCGCACGGGGCTCCTAGAGGCCGGCGAAGCCGATGGTGGACAGGCGCTGCGTGATGCGCTCGAGGTTACCCGTGAGCACCATGATGCCCAGCACGATCATGAGCGCCCCGCCGATGGCGTTCACGGCGTACCAGCGGTCGCGCAGCCACTTCGACGCCGACAGCGTCTGGGTCATGAAGATGCCGGCGAGCAGGAACGGGATGCCCATTCCCAGGGAGTAGACGAACAGCAGCAGGGCGCCGGCGGCGGGCGATCCGGTGGGGGCGGCGTAGGTGAGGATGCTCCCGAGGATGGGTCCGATGCAGGGCGTCCAGCCCACGGCGAACGCCGCGCCCACCAGGCCCGCGCCCACCAGCGTCTCCGGGCGCCGTGACAGCCGCACGTGCCGGTCGGACTGGAACCAGCCCAGGCGCGGCAGGAGGATCATGGCGACGCCGAAGATGATGAGCACGATGCCCGCCACCAGGTTCAGCACGGCGCGGTCGCGCGCCAGCGACCGGCCGATCAGCCCCGCGCTGGCGCCGAACAGGGCGAACATCACGGCGAAGCCCATCACGAACGCCGCGGTGGGCCGCAGCACCGACTTCCAGCGCTGCTCCACCTGGTTGGCGGGCACGCCGGAGATGAACGACAGGTAGCCGGGCACCAGCGCCAGCACGCACGGCGACGCGAACGACACGAAGCCGGCGGCGAACGCCACGGCAAGGGATACAAGGGAGAGCTGGGCCACTCAACCCCCATCGTAATCGCGCCACCATCGTCGCCATCACGACCGTTCACCGTGAAAACGCCCGAGCTCATCCGCCATAGTCAGGACGGACGTCATATCTCGTATGCGTTTCGTCACCACTGTCTTCCTCACCTATGGAGTTCCTCTCGATGGTCGAACCCTCTGACGCCGTACAAATCTGGCTGTGGATCGGAACGATCGGCATGGCGCTTGGCGCCGTGGCATTCCTGTTCATGGCAGCCCGGGAGAAGCCGGGCAACCGCTGGTTCCACACGATCACCTTCTTCGTGGCGGGGATCGCCGCCATCGCCTACCTGGCGATGGCGCTCAAGCAGGGTTGGGTCCCGATCCTGCGCGAAGGCCAGGACATGGCCGAGCCCTTCTACTGGGCGCGGTACGTGGACTGGTTCTTCACCA
>JADHKZ010000061.1 GCA_016780995.1 Thermoleophilia bacterium
CCCGGGCGCGCCGGGTGCGCCAGTAAGCCGTAACCGTGCGACCGAAGGCAGGAAGCCGCCGCGGGCGTGGCGTATTGTCCGGTCACCTCTCGTGATTTCCGGAGCCCGGCATATCGAAGCCACGATCGGGGTCGACCCCGGTGAGATCGCGTCCGTGCGCGCTGCGGTGCACGACCTGGCCGAGCGCGCGGGCTACTCGGAGCGGGCCGATGATCTGGCCCTCGCCATCGACGAGCTCATCGCCAACGCCCAGGAGCACGGGGCAGCGCCCATTCACGTGGTAGCCCAGGCGGATGAGGACTCGGGCGTGCACGTGCAGGTGACCGACGCCGGCAGCGGGTTCGACTGGACCGAGGCGGTGCGCGAGCACCCGCCCCGGCCCGACTCACGACGTGGCCGCGGCCTGTGGATCGTGCGGCAGCTGGTGGACCGGGTCACCGTGGAGCGTGACGGCGGGGACGTCACGCGTATCCGGGTGGACGTGGAGCAGGCCGCCTAGGCGGCGTCGGCGCGCGCGTCGGGGGACAATCCCCCAACGCGGATGACATCCCGCATCGAGAGGATGCCCACCAGCTCGGGGCCCTCGAACACCAGCACGTGCCGGATGCCGTGACGCACCATCTGATCGGCCGCGGTCTGCAGCGGCCACTCGGGAGCGGCCGTGATGAGCGAACCGGTCATGTGGTCGCCCACCACCTCGGCGTCCACGTCCATTCCGGCGGCAAGGGCCTTGAGCAGGTCGCGCTCGGTGATGACGCACGGGCCGGGGAGGCCGTGGTCCATCACCACCGCGGCGCCGGTCTTGTGCTGCACCATCTTCTCGGAGGCCTGGCGGAGCGTGTGCTCGGGACCGACCATCGCATTGAGGGCGCTCATGGCGTCTTTGACCTGCTTCATGTGCGGATAGTGTCAATCTCTGATCGCCACGTCAACCCGCGCTCCCGCGCCGGAGCGCTACACTGCGCCGCTGTTCCATGGGATGACTTGGAGGGTTGATGCTCTACGGACGCCGGCTGGATGACGCACTCGAGCACGTCGATGGCAGCCGCTACGCGCTGGTGCACGCCGTGTCGAAGCGCGCGCGCCAGATCACGCTCTGGCTCACCGCCGACCCCGCTGAGCTGCGCTCCGAGGACGCGCCGCCGCCCGCCCCGGGCGAGCTGTCGTCGCGCGACCCGGTGGCGCTGAGCGAGGCCGAGATCCTCGCCGGCGAGGTGGACGTGCACTGGAACCCGGACGGCAGCCCCGAGGAGCGCGAGCTGCCCGAGGCCACGGTGTTCGAGGCCGACCCGCTGCTGCTGGAGCTGGAGGACGAGGAGGCCCTGGAGGCCGAGGCCGAGGGCGGGGGTGCCGTGGCTACCACGCTGGTGGAGGCCCTGGAGGCCGTGGCCTCCGGCGAGGCCGACACCGTGGAGGGTGCGGCCGACGCCAGCATCGTCACCGGCGAGGAGGCCGCCGCCGAGGTGGACGACCTGCTGGACGACGACGGCGATGCCGACGTCGACGCCGACCTGCCGGACGAGGAGTAGCCGAACCGGCCCGGGAACGGGCCGGTGACGCGCCTCGGCATCGGGGATCTCGCCCGGGACCCGGGTGACGTGGCGCGGTCGCTCCCGGCGTGGGCCCGGGGTGACCACGACGAGGCCGTGCGCCAGGCGCTGGCCCTGTCGAAGAAGCACCTGCACGACCGCGCCTACGTGGCGTGGGCGTGGGCGGGTGCCACGCCGGATGACTGCCCGGCGTGGATCCTGCCGGTGTCGGCGCAGCAGGTGCGCGACATGGCGCCCAGGTGGGCAGCGCAGGTGCTCATGCGATTCCTGGGGGCGGCGGTGGAGGCCGGCGCCATGGCCGACGCCATCACAGTGCTCGACTGGCACGGCCTGGCACTGGTGACGCTGCCGGGACTGGATGATGAGATCGCGCCGTTGGCGGTGGCCGAGGCCCACCCGGCGCCCGCGCGGGGCGTGCTGGCCGCACTACCCCCGGACGTGCGCCCGGACGGCCCGGAGGTGACCTTGGCGGGCCCGCCCGCCGGCCTGGATCCGGACGACCCGCTGAGCGCCCTGGCCGGGGCCACGTGGAGCCATCCGGTGCGCGTGGCGCTGGTGCTGGCGGCCCACGGCCAGGCCATGGACGCCCCTGCACACCCCCCGGAGATCGTGGAGCAGCTGCGTCGCTGGGGCCTGGATGGCTCCCCTCCCCCGCCGGATGCGCCCAGCCTGGAGGTGGAGGACGACCCCTGCCCCCGCCGCCGCCACGCGCGCACGGTGCTGCGCCGGCTGCTGCGCATGGGCAAGGTGGGCGCGCAGTACCACACCGAGTTCGACCACCTGTACCGCGGGGCGGCACCCGAGGACCGGCGTGACGCCCTGGAGGTGGGCGAGGCCCTGGTGCGCGCGGGGCTGCTGGGCGAGAAGCCCAGCGTGGGCCAGCGCCATGTGTACCTGCGCCGCGACTCCCTGCCGGCCATCCACGCGCTCATCGACCGCGGCGAGACCCGCGACCCGGTGCTGGCGGCCGAATGGACGAGTCCGGCGCCGTAGGGCGCCCGCTACGGCTTGGTGACGGTGACGGTGACCACGGGGATGGGCTGGGTGAGTTGCAGCTGCTCGGGCTGGTCGGGGCCGCCGCGGGCCACGTAGCCCACGAAGCCGCCCACCACCAGGGCGATGACGGAGAACACGATGGCCATGGTGCGGGTGACCGTGCCGGGCGGTCGGCCTCCGGGCTGCTCGCCGCGGGCGCGCGCGGTGCTCATCGGGCCACCGCGTCGGACGCGCCCCGGGCCCACCGCGCGAAGGCGGCGTCCAGCGTGGCCGAGGAGTCCCACGCGGCGGGGGTGCCGGGCGCCACGCGCTCGGCAAGCTCGAGGAACCACGACGACGAGGCGTCGTAGGCGCGCACCAGGTCGCCCAGCGAGTAGGTGGCGCCCACGCGACGGCGCAGCTCATCATCCACCGCGGCCACCACGCGCAGGCGGGCATCGCGGTGGGGGCCGGGCTCATCCAGCCGCTTCTCCCCCGCATCCCACTCGATGAGGGCGCTGGCCACCGCGGGCGTGCCCCCCCTCATTCCACGCGCTCCAGGCAGCACGCCGCCGGCCACGCCGCGCCACTGCGCTGCATGATCCAGTCGCCCACCGGGCTCCCGCCCTCGGCCAGCGCGAACGCCAGGTGGGCGTGCAGGCACTTGACGTGGTCGGGGTCACCCGCGCCCGCCACACGGTGGCCCTCATGCACCGCCTGGTGGCGCGCGTGCGCCTGGGCCAGGGGCCCGGCCATCTGCTCGTCCTGCTCCAGCATGCGCACGCCGCCACCTGCCTCCAGGCGGCTGACGGCCGTGACCAGCGCGCGGCACGTGAGCCATTCGCGCGTGGGGAACGGGTGGCCGTGCTCATCACGCGGCGCGTTCTCGATGACCGCCGGGGCGCCGAACGGGCAGCGCACCGCCACCCGGAAGCCCGCATGCGGGTCGCGCCCGATCAGGGCGCGCACGGCCTCGGCGTCAGCCGAGGAACCCGGTGATGAAGCCCCAGACCCCCGTGGACTCATCGACCGGCGCCTTCGGAGGCGGGGCAGGCTTGGCGATGCCGCGCACGGCGTAGGGTATTTCGCCGGGTCGCACCATGCCCAGCTCGCGTGCACGGGTCTCCAGCACGTCGGCTCGGCCCAGCGCCTTGATCTGCCGCGACAGGTCGTCGCGCACCGTGCGTGCCTCGATGAGCTCGAGCTGCTCGGTGCGCAGCTGCTCCTTCTGGCGCATGTAGTCGCGCACCGGGCCCACGTAGGCGAACGCCAGGCCGCCGATGAGTCCGATGATGAGCAGTCGCTTGAGCAGCGCGCCGGATCCCGTGCGTGCGGGGCCCCCGATGGGCCCCTTCGGTACCGGGGTACGCGCTCAGCGGCCGACTTCCTTCCATCAGTGGTGCGAGAACGCCTGCGTGCCCGGATACGACGCCGCCGGCCCCAGCTGCTCCTCGATGCGCAGCAGCTGGTTGTACTTGGCCGTGCGCTCGCCGCGGGCGGGCGCACCGGTCTTGATCTGCCCGGCGCCGGTGGCCACGGCCAGGTCGGCGATGAAGGTGTCCTCGGTCTCGCCGGAGCGGTGCGAGATGATGGACCGGTAGCCGTGGCGGGCGGCCAGCTCGATGGCCGCCAGGGTCTCCGACAGCGTGCCGATCTGGTTGACCTTGATGAGGATGGCGTTGGCCACCCCGCGGTCGATGCCCATCTGCAGGCGCGCGGTGTTGGTGACGAACAGGTCGTCGCCCACCAGCTGCACGTCGGCGCCCACGGCGTCGGTGAGCATCTTCCAGCCGTCCCAGTCGTCCTCGGCCATGCCGTCCTCGATCGACACGATGGGGAACGCATCGCACAGCTCGGCCCAGTGCGCGGCCATCTCGGCCGACGAAAGCACGCGGCCCTCGCCGTCGAGGTGGTAGGCGCCGTCGCGGTAGAGCTCCGTGGTGGCCGGGTCGAGGGCGATGGCCACGTCATCACCCGGGCGGTACCCCGCGGCGGCGATGGCCTCCATCACCACGTCGAGCGCGGCGCGGTTGCTGGGGAGGTCGGGGGCGAACCCGCCCTCGTCACCCACGCCGGTGGCCAGGCCGCGCTGCTGCAGCACGCCCTTGAGCGCCTGGTAGACCTCCGACCCCATCCGCAGGGCCTCGGCGAACGTGCGGGCGCCCACCGGCGCCACCATGAACTCCTGGAAGTCCACCGAGTTGTCGGCGTGGGCGCCGCCGTTGAGGATGTTCATGAGCGGCACGGGCATGCGGTGGGCCCGGGCGCCACCGATGTAGCGGTACAGCGGCAGGCCGGCGTCGTTGGAGGCCGCCTGCGCCACGGCCAGCGAGCAGCCCAGGATGGCGTTGGCGCCCAGGCGCCCCTTGTTGGGGGTGCCATCCAGCTGGGTCATGGTGCGGTCGATGGTGGCCTGGTCGTCGGCGTCCAGGCCCACCAGCGCGCCGAACAGCTCGTCCTCCACGTTGGCCACGGCCTTCAGCACGCCCTTGCCGCCGTATGCCGACGGCTCGCCGTCACGCAGCTCCACTGCCTCGTGCATGCCGGTGCTGGCACCCGACGGCACGGCGGCCCGGCCCCATGCGCCGCTGGTGAGCTCCACCTCCACCTCCACCGTGGGCTGGCCGCGGGAGTCGAGGATCTGCCGGGCGTGGACGCGCGTGATCTGGGCCATGGGACCTTTCCGGGTGAAGTGCGGGTGACCTCCCGATACTACGGACGCGCGCGGAACCTCGCGTACCACTCCAGCTGGGCCCGGGGATCCAGCGCCTCGAAGTCCTCGCCGGCCTCCGCGGCCAGGGCGGCGGCGCCTTCCACGCGCTCGCGAAAGCGTGCGGCGGCGGCGCGCACGGCGATCTCGGGGTCCACGCCGGCGGCGCGGGCCACGGCCACGGCGGCGAAGATGACGTCGCCCACCTCGTGCTGCCCGGGGTCGGCCCGCACCTCCCCCACCTCCTCGTCCAGCTTGTCGAGCGCCGCCTCGACGTGGGGGAACGCGAACCCGGCGCTGGCCGCGCGCTTCTGCGCCTTGGCGGCGTAGGCGAGTGCCGGCAGGCCGGGCGGGAGCTCGTGGAAGATGCCCTGGTCCGGGCGCTCGGCCCGCTTGCGCTGCTCCCAGATGTCCACCACCGCGCCGGCGTCGGCAGCCGCCTGGTCGCCGTACACATGCGGGTGGCGGCTGATGAGCTTGTCGGCCTGGCCGCGCGCCACGGTGGCCAGGTCGGCGTGGCCGTCCTCCTCCAGCAGGGCCGCCAGGAACACCGACTGGAACAGGAGGTCGCCGATCTCATCCGCCTGGTGCGCGGGGTCGCCCTCGGCCACGGCCTCGGCCACCTCGAAGGCCTCCTCCACCGTGTGGGGCACGATGGTCTCCGCGGTCTGGACGCGGTCCCACGGGCACTCCGCGCGAAGCCGCGACGCCACCACCGCCAGTTCGGCCACGCGGGCGCCGATGGCCCGCGCGCGCAGTCGGTCACGCGCGGGAAGGGTGGCGGCTGCGGGCAGGCGCTGCGCGATGGCGTGCGCCTGGGGGTCGGGCGCCACCACCACGGCGCCGTCGGGCACCGGATCGGGCAGCGGACCCGGGTGCACTCCGATGGCCTGGGTGAGGTCGGGTGACAGCGGCGGGGCCACGATGGCCGCCGGGTTGGACTCGTGGATGGCGGCGAGCGCCGTGGCCGGGACCGCGTCGGGGGCGCCAGGCCCCAGGCCGATCACCCGGATGCCCATGGCCCTACGTGCCCGAGGTGGAGGTGGGCTGCAGGGACGAGTCGGCGTAGAGGGTCTTGCCCTCCCACTTCTTCGTCACCTCCTCGCGCCACTTCTGGATGGCCTCGTTCTTCTTGATGGACGTCTGCGTCTGGATGATCTGCTTCTCGGCCTCGTCGCACGGGATGTCGCGTGCGGCATTGACGCGCACGGTGATGATGTGCCACCCGAACTGGGTCTTGACCGGCTGCGAGATCTCGCCGTCCTTCAGCGCCAGCGCCGCCTTCTCGAACTCGGGCACCAGCGCACCCTTCTGCACCGTGCCGAGATCGCCGCCCTGGCCCTTGGACCCGGGGTCGGTGGAGTACTGGCGGGCGAGGTCGGCGAAGTTGGAGGTGCTGGCCTGCGCGCGAATGGAGTCGGCCTCGGCCTTGGTCTTGACCAGGATGTGCGACGCCTCGCGGCTGGCGGGCTGCGTGAACTCCTGCGGGTTGGCCCTGCAGTACTTCAGCGCCTGGGCCGGGGTGAACGTGATGCCCTTGGTGACCCGGTTGGTGACCCTGGGCTCCTCGATGCCGGCGCGCAGGATGCGGTCGACGTCGGCCGCCGTGAGGCCCTGCTCATCGAGGAACTCCTGGAACTTCTTGTTGTCGCCCTCGAAGTTCTCCTTCACCACCTTGTTGCGCTCCGCGCGGACCTGCGCCGGGGTGGCGACGCAGGGCTTGCCGCACTCCTTGGCCTCCAGGGCCACGATGCGCTGGAACACCAGGCCCTCGAGCGCCTGGCGCTGCAGGGTGGTGTATTCCTCGGTTCCGGGCTCGGCGAACTGCTGGCCCTGCTGCTGGGCCGCCTGCTTCTGCTGCTCGAGGAGCTGGTCGAGCTCGGACTGCTGGATGTCCTGTCCCGCCACCTGGGCCACCACGCCGCCGGGCAGCCCGCTGCCGCCGCAGCCCGCGAGGACGGCGACCGACAGGGTGGATGCGGCCAGGACGGCGGCGAGGGCGCGATGGCGGATCACGGCGCGGGACTCTAGCGGCGCCCGCGATGCAGGCGGAATTTCCGGTCCTCGATCAACGCGCGGTAGTCGATCTTGAGGGCGAGCCACAACACGAGGGCGATGATGCCCACCGCGAGGGCCACCGACCACGGGCCCACCACGTCGCGAAGCTGGTTCGCCAAGGGCTCGGCCGCCAGGCTGGTGCCACCCACGCTGATCCAGTAGCCGATGGTGCGCCCGAGGAACACCGAGGTGGCCACCAGCCACAATTGCACCCGCATGAGCCCGGCCAGGATGAACAGCACGCCCGCGGGGGGCGGGGATGCCGCCAGCAGCACGCCGATGCCCAGGTCGCCGGCCGCCCCCTCGATCTTCTGGTGCAGGTAGTCCAGGTTCTGCTGCGACCACCGCCCCAGCATGCGGTGGCCGGCCACGCGCGACACCGCAACCAGGATCACGCGCCCCAGCGTGGTGCCCGCGGCGCCGATGAGGATGGCCAGCCACAGGCGCAGGTCGAACTCCACCACCAGGTACGCCACCACCACCCACGAGGGGAAGAGCGGCAACGGCACCATGGCGAAGCCCGCCGTGACCAGGAAGAGGACGAGGTAGCTCACGCCACCGGTACGGCCGGTTGCACCACCGCCTGCAGGGCCGCGATGGCAGCGTGGATGCGATCGGCGGGGTCGGCCGGCGCGGGCACGCTGATGAGGTTGTCGGCCGTGGAGAACAGAGCGCCGTCCACGTGGTCACGCAGCGCGCGCATGCCGGCCGAGTCGAGGGGCACCGGGCCGATGACCACCCGGCCGCTGCGGGCCGCGGCCTGCCGCGCCCCGGCCTGCCGCATGAGGATGCGCAGGCGCTGTACCGACAGGAGGGCCTCCACGGGGGGCGGCACCTCGCCGAACCGGTCCCCCACCTCCTGGGCCACGCGCTCCAGGGCCTCGGGGTCGGGGGCAAGGGCGATGCGCCGGTGCAGGTCGATCTTGGCGGCCTCGAAGGGCACGTAGTCGGCCGGGATATAGGCCGACACCGGGATGTCCACGCGCACCTCCTCCTCGGGCGCCGGCTCTCCCCTGCCCTCGGCGATGGCCTCCTGCAGCATCTCCACGTACATCTCGAAGCCCACGGCCGCCACGTGGCCGCTCTGCTCGTCGCCCAGCAGGTTGCCCGCGCCGCGGATCTCCAGGTCGCGCATGGCGATCCGCAGGCCGCTGCCCAGGTCGGTGTAGTCGGCAACGGCGCGCAGGCGGGCGGCGGCGTCGCGCGTGATGCTCTTCGCGTCGGGGTAGAACAGGTAGGCGTGGGCCGTGACGTCGGAGCGCCCCACCCGGCCGCGGATCTGGTGCAGTTGGCTCAGGCCCAGGGCATCGGCGCGGTCGACGATGAGCGTGTTGGCGCGCGGGATGTCGATGCCCGACTCGATGATGCTGGTGGCCACCAGGACGTCGGCCTCGCCGCGCACGAACGCCAGCATCACGTCCTCCAGCGACGACTCGTTCATCTGGCCGTGGGCAACCATCACCTTGAGCCCCGGCACCATCTGGCGCACGCGCTCGGCGGCCTCCTCGATGGTCTCCACGCGGTTGTGGAGGTAGAACGCCTGGCCGCCGCGCTCCTTCTCGCGCGTGAGGGCCTGGATGATGATGTCCTCGTCGAACTCGCCCACGTGGGTGGCGATGGGCCGGCGGCCGGGCGGCGGGGTCTCGATGACCGAGATGTCGCGCAGGCCCGAGAGCGACATCTGCAGGGTGCGCGGGATGGGCGTGGCGCTCATGGCCAGAACGTCCACCTTCAGGCGCAGCTGGCGCAGGGCCTCCTTCTGGCTCACGCCGAACCGCTGCTCCTCGTCGAGGATCACCAGGCCCAGGTCCTTGGGCTGCACGTCCATGGAGAGCAGGCGGTGGGTGCCGATGAGGATGTCCAGCTCGCCCGCGCGGAAGCGACCGAGCACCTCCTTCACCTCCCCGGCGCTGCGGAATCGGTTGACCATGTCGATGCTCACGGGCAGGTCGCCGAAGCGCTCGCGGAAGGTGGCAGCGTGCTGCTGGGCCAGGAGGGTGGTGGGCACCAGCACCAGCACCTGCTTGCCGCCCGCGGCGGCCTTGAACGCCGCGCGCATGGCCACCTCGGTCTTGCCGAAGCCCACGTCCCCGCACACCAGGCGGTCCATGGGGCTGGGGCGCTCCATGTCGTCGGTCACCTCGTCGATGACGCGCTGCTGGTCGGGGGTCTCGCGGTGCGGGAAGCGGCGCTCCAGCTCGCGCGACAGGTCGTCATCGGGCGGGAAGGCGAAGCCCTCGGCGCGGCCGCGGGCCTCGTACAGGGTGATGAGTTCGCCGGCGAGCTCGCGCACCGATTCGCGCGCGCGGGCCTTCATGGTGGCCCAGGCCTTGCCCCCCAGCTTGGACAGCGCGGGCTCGCCGCCGTCCGCGCCCACGTAACGCGACACCTTGTCCAGGTGGTCGTGGGGCACGTACAGGCGGTCCTCGCCCGCGAACACCAGGGCCAGGTAGTCGCGGGTGACGTTGGCCACGGTGCGCGTCTCGAAGCCCTCCAGGCGCCCGATGCCGTGGTCCTCGTGCACCACGTAGTCGCCCACGCGCAGGTCGAGGAAGCTCTGGATGCGGCGACCGGCGGTGAGCGGCGTGCGGGCCGCGGGACGGCGGCGACGGATCAGCGCGCCGTCGGGCACCACTGCCAGCCCCAGCCTTCGCGACACGAACCCGGTGCGCAGGTCGAGGTGGGCGAACGCCACGGTGCCGGGGCCGGGCACGCGGCCGTCGGGCTGCAGGATGACCGGCTTCACCTTGGTCACCTGGCCCTGGGTGCGCTCCATGTCACCGCGGCGCGCGAAGCACACCACCAGGCGTGACTGGCCGGATGAGAGGCGCGCCATCTCTGCCTCGGCCTCGGCCATGCCGCGCGTGGGGAAGCGGGCGTCGAGGGCGTCGAGGGCCGCGTCATCGGCCCCCGCAGGGGTGACCAGGTCGAGGGCGGCCGCCTGCTCGAGGCGCTGCACCACCGCATCGGGGTCGGCAAGCGCGCCCGCGGCGGCCTCCTCCTCGAACCTCTCCATGGCATCGCGCATGGCCCGGGCGTACTCGCCGGGCGCCAGGCGCACCACGCGGGCATCGCGCAGCCCGGGGTCGTCCAGGGGGTCCACCAGGGCGGCATCCGCGGCCTCGGCGGCGGCCCACGCCTCTGTGCGCTGCAGGGGACGGATGGTCTTCTGGGTGAAGGGCGAGAACGCGCGGATGGACTCCACCTCATCGCCGAACCAGTCGATGCGGATGGGCCCGTCGGCAGTGGACGGGTACACGTCCAGCAGCCCTCCGCGCACGGCCATCTCACCGCGCTCCTCCACCTGGGGCACGCGCTCGTACCCCATGGCGGACAGGCGGTCCACCACCGCGTCCTGGGCCACGCGCTCCCCCACCTCCACGGCCAGCGAGCCCGTCCGGGCCGCAGCGGCGGGGATGCGCTCGGCAAGGGCGGCGGCAGAGGCCACCACCACCTGGCCCGGGGTGCCCAGCACCCCCGCGGCCCGCGCGCGCTGGCCGGTGAGGTGGGGCGAGATCCCCACGCCCTCACCGGCGGGCGCCCCGCGCGACGGCCACAGGGCCACGTGCTCGGCGCCCAGCAGGGCGGTGAGG
>JADHKZ010000062.1 GCA_016780995.1 Thermoleophilia bacterium
CCCCTGGCGCACGCCGCGGGCCTGGATGCCAACGCGCGCGCCCGGCTCGACCAGGTGATCGCCCGCCTTCCCGATCTGGTGGGCCCGCCCGAGCCCCCGGCCCGCCTGCACGGCGACCTCTGGGCCGGCAACCGCATGACCGACTCCGCAGGCGCGCCGGTGCTGGTGGACCCGGCCGCATACGGCGGCCACCGCGAGGTCGACCTGGCCATGATGCTGATGTTCGGAGGCTTCTCCGAGCGCGTGTTCGCCGCCTACGACGAGGAGTACCCCCTCGACCCGGACTGGCGCGAGCGCGTTCCGCTGAACCAGCTCATCCCCCTGTTAGTGCACGCCGCGCTGTTCGGAGGGAGCTACGTGGCCTCCGTGCTCCGGACCCTGCGGACGCTGGCGTAGCGCCCGGCGGGTGATGGGATCCGCGGGCGTTCGAGCCGGGGATCCTGCATTTGCGGCCCCCGCAAATGCCGATCCCGTTTCGCCGAGGAGCCCGAGGAGCCCATCACCCGCCGGGCGCCCCGGTACGCCCTACAACAGCCCCGAGCGCTCCAGGACGTCGGCGGGTTCCATGACAAGCCCCACGTAGAACGGCCCGAACTCCCCGAAGCGGGTGGACACCTCGTCAAAGCGCATCTCGTAGACGATCTCCTTGAGGGCGGCGAGGTCGTCGCTGAACAGCGTGACGCCCCACTCCCAGTCATCCAGTCCCGTGGAGCCGGTGATGAGTTGGGTGACGCGGCCGGCGAACTTCCGGCCCAGGGTGCCGTGCCCCATCATCAGGGCCTTGCGGTCGTCGAACGACAGCGCGTACCAGTTGTCGTCGCCCTCACGGCGCTTGCTCATGGGGTAGAAGCACAGGAGCTTGCGCACCGGCAGGTCGGGGTGCACGCGCATCTCGCGGTAGTGCGCGATTCGCTCGTTCCACTCGGCCAGCTTGCCCTCCACGTCCGCCTCGCCCATCTCCACCAGGCGCGCGCGCTCGTCGTCCTCGGTGGCGCGGTACTCGCTCTCCTCGGTGATGGAGAGGTACGAGTAGACCACCTCCACGGGCCCGGACGTGACGCCCTTCACGGCCACGTCGAGGTGGTGCAGGTCGGGGGCCACCAGCATCAGCCCGAAGTCGGCGCGGCCGCCCAGCACCGAGAAGGCGCGCACCTGGTTGTGCGGCGCGGCCTCGGTGAATGCGCGCAGTGCCGCCTGGATGCCGGCCCCGGTGCCCAGGTCAGGCACGGCGCGCATCAGCAGATGCGCCACGCCCCAGCCGCTGCTGGGCACCACCGGTTCGTGCGACGTGCTCACGGCAGGTGACGCTAGCGGAGCACGGGGCGATAGCGTTGCGCCATGGCCGATCCGGAGACCTTTGACCCCGGCGGGCGCTTCCGCGCCGAGGTGGCGGCATCGCAGGTGCTCGACCCCATGCCCGGCCTGGGCGAGTTGGCACGCCATCTGGGCCTTCCCGTGGACCAGGTGGTGCACCACGCCCTGGTGCGCTGGTCGTCGGCGGGGTCGGAGGCCCTTCTGGCCGCGCCCCCCGAGATGCTGGTGGCGCTGCGCGACGCCGCCGACGCTGCCGACATGGCACGGGTGCGCGGCATCGTGGACGCACTGCTGGCCGGGTGGGACGAATGAGGCTGCCTCGCCCCACGCCCGATCCGGTGGGACCCGGGCAGGAATCGGCGTGGGACTACCCGCGGCCACCGCGCCTTGAGCAGAGCAGCCGACACGTGGTGGTGCGCCTGGGCGACGTGACCCTGGCCGATACTCGCCGCGCCTGGCGCGTGATGGAGACCAGCCATCCGCCCTCGTGGTACCTGCCGCCCGACGACGTGGCCATGGACCACCTCCGGCAGGCGCCGGGGCGGAGCCTGTGCGAATGGAAGGGCCAGGCCGACTACCTGGACGTGGCGGTGGACCAGATCGTGCTGCCGCGCGTGGCGTGGCGCTACCGCAACCCGGTTCCCGCCTTCGCGCCCATCGCCGGGCACATCGCCTTCTACCCCGGTGCGCTTGAGTGCACGGTGGACGACCAACCAGTGCAGCCCCAGCCCGGTGGCTTCTACGGGGGCTGGATCACCCCCGACGTGGTGGGGCCCTTCAAGGGCGACGAGGGCACCCTGGGCTGGTGATTCCCTACCGCGTGATGCGGCGCACCTGCGCGTTGGTCACCACGTACAGGTTCCTTGCACGGTCCTCCCCGAACGAGGTCACACCGGGGATGCCCCCGCGCGCGAAGGTGACCTCCTGCGGACGGCCCGGGAACTTGGCGTCGATCACCCACGAGCGCCCCGAGCACCAGTCGGCGTAGATGTAGCGGCCCCGGAGCGACGGCACGGCCCGCCCGCGGTACACGTACCCACCGGTCACCGAGCACCCTGCGTTGTGGCCGTATTCGGCGACGGGGTCGGTCTCGCGGCCGCTGCGAGGGCCGCCCTTCTTGTCCACGGTGCCCTCGCGCCGGGCCCAGCCATAGTCGAGCCCCGACTGCCCGGCGCGCGCGACGTCGATCTCCTCGCGCTCGTTCTGGCCCACGTCGCCCATCCACAGGTCGCCGGTAGCGCGGTCGAACGAGATGCGCCAGGGGTTGCGAAGGCCCAGCAGCCAGATCTCGGGGCGCGCTCCCGGCGTGGAGGCGAACGGGTTGCCGGGCGGGATGGCGTACCCGCGGCCGCCCTGACGTCGTGAGGGGTCGATGCGCAGCACCTTGCCCAGCAGGCTCCCCAGGTCCTGTGCGCGGTCCTGCGGGTCATTGGCCGATCCGCCATCTCCCAGCGACACGTACAGCATGCGATCCGGACCGAATGCCAGCGCGCCACCGTTGTGATTGGCGAACGGCTGGGCCTGCCGCAGCACCAGGCGCGCGGTACGGGTGTTCACCGCGCGGGACCCCGCCCGTGCCCGGAACTCCACCACCCGGGTGTCCCCGCGCCGGTCGGTGTAGTTCACGTAGAAGCGACCTGACCGCGCGTAATCGGGCGCAAAGGCGAGGCCCAGCAGGCCCTGCTCCAGGCCCTCGGACGTCACGCGCGACCGGATGTCCAGCCACGGCGCCCCGGGCTTGCCGGCCCGCGTGATGGGCCGCACCACGCCGGTGCGCTCCACCACCAGCAGGCGTCCCTCACCGGGCGCCTGCACCACGCCCAGGGCCGAGTCGAAGCCGCTCCCGACGGTCTTCAGACCGAGGCCCGACGCGGCGCCGGCAGCCGCCAGCACGGCGGTGGCGGCGATGATCATGACCCCGGCGGTGCGCGACATGCGGCGACCGTATCGCGGGATGCCCCGCGCGGGGCGGGATGCGGTTTCTAGTTGACCTCGGCCGGCTCGATGACCGGCTGCACCACGCGGCTCACCGTGACCGGCAGCAGGCGAACGAACGCATTGAGCTCTGGCACCGAGGCCCCGCCCTTGATGCCATCGGCCAGGCGGAGCAGCACGGCCACCTCGCGGGGGCCCAGGTCGGGGATGACGGGCTCGAGGGCCGTCACCAACTCCTGCCGCATCGTAGGATCGATATCAGCGAGGGCGGCCTCGAGATCGGGTGGAAGCGCATCTGACATGGTCGACATTCTAGCCGACGCCCGATGGGCCCCCCGGGCGTGCGTGTCCATGCGACCCCGCGCATGCCGCCTGCAGCCTGCGGATCCGACCGATCACCGACTGGTGCGCCTCCGACGGGATGCGATGGCCCACGGCCTGGGAGCCGGACAGCGCGGCGCACGCCAGGTCGAGCGCGTCGGCCACGTCCATCGGCATGGCCGGCATGCCGGCCCCGGCCAGCGGGTGCAGCACCTCGCGCTCCAAGCGGCCCGGGACCATGTCGGGCAGGAAGAAGGCATCGCGCAACAGGGCGCCCAGGTCGTGGTGCTCCACCAGCGCCACCAGCGGTGCCACGCGTCCGCCATCGCGGGCGACCGCGATGATGATCTGGTCCTGGGCCGCTGCCCCATCGGGGCCGCAGGCCCACGCGGCCGCGAGCCGGGGGGATACCAGGGCGCGGGCGGGTGGTGACTCGGGGCGTTCCCCGTGCCAGGCGTCGCGAGCGGCGGAACCGGGGGCGCCCGGAACCACCGCCGCCACCGCGGCCAGCAGGTCGTGGGCATCCGCCGTGCCCGCCCCTGCCAGCCTGCCCACCAGCCTCACCAGCACCGGCGGGGGAAGCACCAGCGCGAACTCCTCCACCACCGCCTCCACCAGATGCGCGCGTCCCAGCGCGAGCACCTGGCGGGCCAGGTCGTCGGGGCGGGCCAGCCATCCCCGTGGGCCAGGGGTGCGGGCGGCGAACCTGCGCAGGGCCGCCTCGCCGTCCAACTGCGCGCCGAGGTCATCGAGGCATGTGCGCACGGGCGCGGCCGCCGGCGCCCATGCATGGGCCAGCCCCTCCTCCACCGCCCGGCGGGCAGTCACCTCATCCCCCGCGTCCAGGCACATGAGGGCCTCGCGGTAGCGCTGTGCGGGATCAGGTGCGCGGGCCATGCGGCCCACGCTATGCATCACGTGCGCGCGCATGGCGCGCGCAGCGTCACGAATCAGTTACGGATGATCACCGGCGTGCCACCGCGCACCCACCGGTTCAGCACACGGATATCAGCGTTGCGCATGCGGATGCACCCATGGCTGGCGCGCGTTCCGATGAGCTCCGGGAGGCTGGTGCCGTGGATGGCCACGCGGCCGTTGCCGCCCGCGAACTCGTTGAGGGTCTCCGAGAAGCCCGTGATGGGCATCACGATCGGCCCGAGGAAGGCCTTGGGGTCACCCGTGGGGATCACCTCGGCGACGGCGAAACGCCCGGTGGGCGTGGGGTTCTTCGTGGTGCCCGTGGCGATCCTGAACGTGCGCACCTTCTTGCCCTTGCGGAAGAGCGTGAGCCGGTGGTCCGAGAGGTCCACGTCGATGCGAAGGTCGATGGGGCGGAACACCATGTCGGATGCCCGCACCCACCCGGTGGCGCCGTTGGGGCGCACCGGCATGAGCACCTTCACCCAGCGCACCCCGCGCACCACCTTCACCCCGCGCACCTGCAACCACACGGGACCCGCGCCAAGCGGGGCGATGGGCTGGAGCAGGCGCAGCGGCTTGCCGCCGGGCCCCGGGTTGGCGCGCGCCGTTGCCACCACCAGCAGGCGCCCCGCCCACGAGCGGCGGGGGTTCGGCGGTGCCACCGGCGAGCGCGGGGCCGTCACGGGTGCAGCCGGCGTGGTGCCGGTCGTGGGCGGCTCCGGGGCCGGAGCCGTCGGCGCGGGCGCCGCCGGTGCGGTCGCCACCGGCGCATCGGGCGCCTGGGCAGGTCCCGCGTCGTACCCCGGCTCGGCAGCAGCATGGCCCGCCGCGGCACCAACGGCCACCAGCGCGGCGGCGAGTGCGGTCTTTCCGATCACGCCGTAACGGTAACCCAAGCCCGCCGGACGATCGACGAGGTCGGTTTGGCGGTGCCATGCGATGATGACCCCATGCCTCTCATCGCCAGCGGCGTGGCCCTGCCCGCCGCCACCGGCTTTTTCGCGACCATCGGCGATTGGGCCGCGGAGTACGGCTACATCACCATCTTCCTGGTGGTGGCCGGCGACGGCATCTTCCCCATCCTCCCCGGCGAGACCTCGATCATCGCCGGCGCGGTGTTCGCGGCACAGGGCGACCTGATGCTTTGGGCGGTGGTGCTGGTGGGCGCCATGGGGGCCGTGGTAGGCGATTCCATCGCCTACTGGGTGGGACGGGGCGGCGCGCCGTGGATACGCCGGGGCGTGGTGCGCATGGCAGGTGAGCGCCGCACCGCGGCCACTGAGGGCATGGTGCGGCGGCAGGGACCGGCGCTGGTGTTCACGGGCAGGTTCCTGCCCGGCATCCGCATCGGCATCAACATGGCGTGCGGCGCCGGGGGCATGAGTTATCGGCGGTTCCTCATGTACGACGCCGCGGGGGCCGTCGTGTGGTCGCTGCAGGCGGCGCTGATCGGCTACTTTGCGGGCCGGGCCTTCGCCGACCAGGTGTGGGTGGCACTGGCGGTGGCCATCGCCGTGGCCGTCGTGGTGGGCACCATCGTGATCTTCCGAGAGCGCCGGATGGTCGCGCGGGAGGAGGCCCTGGAGGCCGAGGAGGCACGCGCCGAGGCGCTGGCCCAGGGCGAGCCGGTTGCCACGGGCGACGGTACGCTGCGCGAGGAATGACCCTCGTCCGCACATCGGCCGTGCTCGGCTGCACGGCCCTTCTCGCCACGTCAGGGACCGCCCTGGCCGACGGCGGCCGCACGGCGTGGCCCGCCACGGCCGGCCTGGCCGGCGCGTGGAGCGGAACCGCCAGCAGCACCACCGTGGCCGACTTCACGTTCCCCGTCACGGCAACCGTGGCCGTGTCGGCCACCGGCAGGCCCACGGGGTCGGTGCGCCTTGGCGCCCCGGTGGGCTGCGCGGCCCGGTGGTTGCCCATGACCACGTCAGGACGCACCACCATCTTCTCGGAGGCCGTGGTGGGCGACCCGGGTGACCGGTGCATTGATGGCGGCACCGTGCGCCTGTCAACCGCCAGTGGCGGGCGCCTGCGCTACGCGTGGACCAAGGGCACCGACGGCAGCGTGGGCTACCTGCTGCCGCGCGGCATCTCGGGCCGGTGGGCGGGCACCATCACCCAGGCTGGCATGGGAGCCATACGGGCACGCATCCGCGTGGTGGGCGTGCGTCGCGGCCAGATGGCGGGGGCCAGCGACTACTCCACACCGCTCGCGTGCGGCGGCGCCCTCATCCCCATCGGCCCCGGCAGCCAGCGCCGGGCGGTGTTCGACGAGGAGATCACCCGGTCGGCCAACCCCGACTGCGTGGGGTCGGGCACCACCACGCTCACGCTCCGCGCGGATGGCCGCCTGGCCTACCGCTGGACCGGCGGCGGCCAGGTGTCCACGGGCATACTCCGCAGGCAGGCCTGACCATGGGAAACCGCATCGACATCGACGGGCGCTCGCTGGCCGGGCGCATGGCCGAGATCGCGGCCGCCGACCAGGCCGTGCTGGTGATCGGCCGTCCCGTGTGCCCCGCCTGCCAGGTCACCGGCGCCGGGCTGGACGCCATCGGGCAGGCCCGCCCCGACCTGGTGATGGCATTCGTCGAGATGTGGGGGCCCGAGGACTGGCGCGCGCGAACCGAGCCCGGGTGGCCCGAGGGGGTGAGCGTGAGCCCGTCGGCGGTGCCGGCCATCGCGCTCATGGCCAACGGCGCCGTGGTGGCCACGCGGTTCGGCGCCGTCCCGGCGCACGACCTGGACGCCTGGATGGACGAGTTCTTCGGGCCCGCCACGTCGCCCGTGCCACCGGGCATCAGCGCCGGCGAGCAGGAGGTGCTGGACCGCACCGCCGCGCGCCGGGCGCAGCATGACGCCGTGAAGGGGCGCTGAGCGCGCCCACCATATGGGTGCTCGGGGACCAGCTGGATGCCTCGGGCCCGGCATTCCGGGGCCACCGGCCCGGCGAGGCACGCGTGCTCATCGTGGAGAGCGACCACGCGCTCGCGCGCCTGCCCTTCAACGGGGAGCGCCGGGTGCTGGTGATCGGCGCCATGCGCCGTTTCGCGGCCGACCTGCGGGATGCCGGGTGGACCGTCGACCTGAGGCGCGCGCCCACCCTGGCCGAGGGCGTGCACGCGCACGCCGCGGAGCACCAGCCCGATCGCGTGGTGATGGCGCACCCCACCTCGCGCAGCGGCGTGGCGCTGGCGCGGCGGCTGGGTCGGCAGCTGCCGGTGCCGGTGGAGGTGCGCGAGCCCGCGGGGTTCATCACCGCACCAGGTGAACTGGACCAGGTGCTGGGCCGCCGCCAGCCCCGCATGGACACCTTCTACCGCGAGATGCGGCTGCGGCTTGGGATCCTGGTGGATGACCACGGGCGCCCCGAGGGCGGGGCCTGGAGCATGGACAAGGAGAACCGCCGGCCGCCGCCGCGCTCCCGCGACCTGGGCGCACCGGCGCCGTGGCTGCCCCCGGCGGACGACCCGCTGGACCGGGCGCTGCGCGACGAGATGGCGCACCTCCCCCGCACCGGCCACGGGGGGCAGCGCGTGATGGCCGCATCCGCGCGCGAGGCCGAGCAGGCACTCGACCGGTTCATCGAGGCGCGGCTGGCCGGGTTCGGCCCCCACCAGGACGCCATGATGGACGAGGACTGGGCCATGTCCCACCCGCTGCTGTCGGGGCCCCTCAACCTGGGCATCCTCTCCCCCCTGCGGGTGGCGCGCCGCGTGGCCGATGCCCTGGGCGACGGCGCGCCGGTGGCGTCGGTGGAGGGGTTCGTGCGCCAGGTCATCGGCTGGCGCGAGTACGTGTGGGGCTGGTACTGGCGCCGGGAGTGGCGCCATGCCAATGCGCTGGAGGCCACTGGCCCCGTGCCCGCCGCGCTCACCGGCGGCGCCACCCGCATGCGGTGCGTGCAGGTGGCATGGGAGGGCATTGACGCCCGCGGCTACTCCCACCACATCCAGCGCCTCATGGTGCTGGGCACGCTCATGCTCCTGCGCGGCACCCGGCCCTGGGCTGCCACGCGGTGGTTCTGGGCGGCGCACGTGGACGCATCGGCCTGGGTGATGGCCCCCAACGTGGTGGGCATGGCCCTGTTCGCCGACGGCGGGCAGATGATGACCAAGCCCTACGCCGCCAGCGGCGCGTACATCAACCGCATGAGCGACCACTGCCGCACCTGCCCGTACGACCCGAAGAAGGCCACGGGTCCCACGGCGTGCCCCTTCACCACCCTGTACTGGGACTTCCTCCACCGACACCGCGAGCGGCTGGGGCACAATCCGCGCATGTCGCTGTCGATGCGCAACCTGGACCGGCGGGACGACCTGTCCGCCATCCGGCTCCGGGCGCGCGAGGTGATGGGCCAACTGGACGAGGGGACCGCCTGATGGACGACCCGATCAAGCGCCGCGGGCGCATCACCACCTACGGCCCGGGCACCGAGCGCGTGCGCGACGCCGATCTGTCGCTGCTGCGCGGCCCCGAGCCGGACTTCGTGTCCACCGACCCGTGGCGCGCGCTGCGGATACTCGGCGAGTTCGTGGAGGGGTTCGACACGCTTGCGCGCGTAGGCCCGGCGGTGTGCGTGTTCGGCTCGGCCCGGACCGCGCCCGACGACCCCGACTACGCCGCCGGCGTGGAGATCGGCCGGTTGCTGGCGCGTGCGGGCCACGCCGTGATCACCGGCGGCGGCCCCGGACTCATGGAGGCGGCCAACAAGGGAGCGGCCGAGGCCGGCGGCCTGTCCGTGGGCCTCAACATCGAGCTGCCCCACGAGCAGGGGCGCAACCCCTACATGAACCTGGGCGTGGACTTCCGCTACTTCTTCGTGCGCAAGACGATGTTCGTCAAGTACTCCGAGGCGTTCATCGTGATGCCCGGCGGGTTCGGCACCCTCGACGAGCTGTTCGAGGCCCTGGTGCTCATCCAGACCGGCAAGGTGCGCGACTTCCCGCTGGTGCTTTATCGCAGCGCGCACTGGGAGGGGCTGCTTCAGTGGCTGCGCCAGACCACGCTCGCCGAGGGCTGGATCGACGCGGCCGACCTGGACCGCATCCACGTTGCCGACACGCCCGAAGAGGTGGTGCGGCTGGCCTGCGGAGCCGCCACCTAGCCGTTCGCGGGGGGTCAGGCCCCCCGGAACGGGCGTTGAGTCCGCCGTCGCCGGGGGGGACACTCGGCGCATGACCCAACCGGTACTGCCCGGAGCGGATCTCATGTCGGTGTCACAGGCAGCACGCCTGCTGGGGGTGAGCGTGTCGTCACTCCGCGCGTGGGCGGCGGCGGGTCTGGTGCCGCACGTGCGCACGCCCGGTGGCCACCGGCGATTCCACCACGACCAACTGGCGACCTGGATGACCCAGCGAGGGGGACACCTGCCGCAGTCGCACGACGGTCGCGGCGCAGGGCTGGTGGCGGGCCGCATCCGCGCGCTCCCCGATGCCGCGCGCGTGCTGGAAAGGTGCCATGGCGGGATCGTGGACGACGCCCTGGCGCTGCTGGCGGACGGCGGGCGTGTGTCACGCCGGCGCGCGGATGCCCGGCGCGCGCGCATGGATGAGCAGCTCTCGGCGCTGGCCGCCGCGCTGGACGCGGGCGACCTGTCCACCTGCCTGCACGATGCCGAGTGGCAGGCGTTCCGCCACGGGGCCGCGGGCCT
This sequence comes from Thermoleophilia bacterium, assembly GCA_016780995.1. Taxonomy (GTDB): domain Bacteria; phylum Actinomycetota; class Thermoleophilia; order Miltoncostaeales; family Miltoncostaeaceae; genus SYFI01. The sequence continues at coordinate 10,148 of JADHKZ010000062.1, forward strand.
GCCGGCCACGCAGCCCGTGGGCGAGGCCCTTGCCCTGGGGCGCGCCCTGGAGCGCGCCCTGGCCGCGGAGGGCCTGCCGCCTACCCGTCAGGCGGTGGCACGCGATGCCGTGGACCGGATCGTGTGGCATGCCGCCAGCGGACTGGCCAGCGGTGCCAGGTCACGGGAGGAGGCCCGCCATGGGCTCGCAGGCGCTGCATGAGCGCAGGCCCCGGCTGGGGCACGACCGCGCGTGGCTGCCGATCTCGGCGGCTGCCCGCGCCCTGGGGGTGAGCACCAGCACCCTGCGCGCCTGGGCGGCCGACGGCCAGGTGCCGCACGTCCGCACCGCGGGCGGCCACCGCCGGTTCGACCCCGATGAACTGGCCCACTGGCTGGCCGCGCGCCCCGCCCCCGGGACCCCGCGCGAGGAGCGAAGCACGCACATCACGCCCAGCCGCGCCACGGCCGAGGTGCTGGAGCACCGGGCAGCGGACATCGCCGCGCGCGCCGATGCCGCATTCGGGCTGGGCGCCGACCAGCGTCATGCAGCCCGCGGCTGGGTGCTGGTGGTTGCCCAGGCCCTGCGCACCGGGCGCATGGCCGACGCCCTCGAGCGCGCCGGCGCACATGGGCGGGCGCATGGCCTGGCGGGGTCCTCCGCTCAGGCCACCATGGCGGGCGCCCTGGCA
>JADHKZ010000063.1 GCA_016780995.1 Thermoleophilia bacterium
CGCATTTGTGCTCGGGCTGGTGACTGTCACCGGGGTGGTGCCTGGCACCGGGGTTTCCCTTGCCGCCGCCGCCTCGCCCACCGTGCTCACCGGCACCGTCAGCCGCGTGGTGGACGGCGACACCATCAAGTTCCGCTCCCGGGGCTCCGAGAACACCATGCGGCTCATCGGCATCGACACCCCCGAGACCAAGCGGCCGGGGTACCCGGTGCAGTGCGGCGGGCCCGCGGCGTCGGCCGCAGCGGCGCGACTCATGCCCGTGGGCTCCCGCATCCGGGTGGTGTCGGATCCATCGCAGGATGCCCGCGACAAGTACGGCCGGTTCCTCGGTTACGTATACCGAAACGGCCGTGGCGGACCCACCGGGTCGGTCAACTACGCCCTGGTGCGGCGGGGGTTCGCGAAGACGTATGTGTACGGGCGCATCCCCTTCCGGTACGCCGGACGGTTCCTCGCCGCGGAGATCGCCGCCAAGCGCGCGCGCCTGGGCGTGTGGGGCCCGCCGTGCAACGGCAACACCACCAAGCCGCAGTACGCACCGCCACCGCGCCCCGCGGGATCGTCGGGACGGTGCGATCCCAACTATGCAGGCGCGTGCATCCCGTCACCGCCGCCCGACCTGGATTGTGGTGACATCACCGCCCGGCGCTTTCGGGTGGTGGGCACCGACGTGCACCGGTTCGACAGCGATGGCGATGGCATCGCCTGCGAGGGCAGCCGCTAGGAGCAGCGGGGCCTAGGTGCCCACCGCCACGCGTGATCCATTGGGCGCCAGGCGTGAGGCCACGCCGCCATCCTCGGCCAGGTTCCACGCCGAGTTGACCAGCCCCACGTGCGAGAAGGCCTGCGGGAAGTTGCCCAGCATCAGCCCGGTGGCAGGGTCCCACTGCTCGGCCATCAGGCCCACGTCGTTGCGCAGCATCAGCAGTCGCTCGAACAGCGCGCGGGCCTCGTCCCGCCGTCCGGCCATGGCCAGGTTGTCCACCAGCCAGTAGGTGCAGAGCAGGAACGCCCCCTCGCCCGCCGGCAGGCCGTCCACGCCCTCGCTGTCCACGTCGGAGTAGCGCATCACCAGGCCGTCGCGGGTGAGGTCGCGGGCGATGGCATCCATGGTGCCCAGCACCCGCGGGTCGGTGGCCGGCAGGAACCCCACCAGGGGGATCATCAGCAGGCTTGCGTCCAGGCGCCGAACGTCGTACGCCTGCACGAAGCTGCCCAGCCCGGCGTCGAAGCCCTCGCGGCACACCTCCTGATGGATCTCGGCCCGCGCGACCTTCCAGCGGTCGGTGGGGCCTTCGAGCCCCGACTCCTCGACGGCGCTGATGGCGCGGTCGAACGCCACCCACGCCATCACCTTCGAGTGCGTGAAGTGCCGCCGCGGCCCGCGTACCTCCCAGATTCCCTCATCGGGCTCGCGCCACCGCGACTCCAGGGCCTCCATCAGGGCCAGCTCCAGCGACCAGGCATCGGGGTCGGGCTCCACGCCGATGCGGCGTGCCACGTGCAGCGAGTCCATCACCTCGCCGTACACGTCCATCTGGAACTGGTCCACGGCGGCATTGCCCACGCGCACGGGCCGTGACGCCGCGTACCCCGGCAGCCATGGCACCTCCCACTCGGCCAGGCGCCGCTCGCCGCCGGCCCCGTACATGATCTGGATGTCCTCGGGGTCGCCGGCCACTGCACGCAGCAGCCAGTCGCGCCAGGCCACGGCCTCGCGGGTGTAGCCGCCCAGCATCAGCGCATAGAGGGTGAACGAGGCGTCGCGCAGCCATCCGTACCGGTAGTCCCAGTTGCGCACCCCGCCGAACTGCTCGGGCAGCGAGGTGGTGGCCGCCGCGATGATGGCCCCGGTAGGCGCGTACGACAGCGCCTTGAGCGTGATGAGCGACCTCACCACGGGCTCGCGCCACTCGCCCTGGAAGGGGCACCGCGAGCTCCAGCCCTCCCACCATGACAGGGCCTCCGCCAGGGCGTGCTCGGGCTCGGGCCCGGCGGGCGCGGGCAGGTGGGAGTCGTGGTGGTTCAGGGTCATGCCCACGCGCTGGCCGGGCTGCACGGTGAACCGGGCCACCATGTCGCCCTCCACGCGGCCGTGGTGAACAGGCGACACCAGGCGCAGGGCCTCGGGCCCCGAGATCAGGTCGGCGCCCTCGGGCAGGTGCCGCACCCACGGGCGGGTACGGCCGTACTCGAACCGCGCCGACACCACCGACTCCATGGGCACCGCGCCGTCCACGCCCTCCACGATGCGCACGATGCACGGCCCGGTGGGCTCGGGCGACATGAAGTCGATCAGTCGCACGCTGCCCTGATCGCAGTGGAGCGTGGTCTCCAGCACGAGGGTCTCGCCGATGTACCGCCGGCTGGACGAGCGCACCCCGGATTCCGGGGCGATGCGCCACTCGCCGTTGTCGTCGGTGCCGAGCAGCGAGCAGAACACCGCCGCGCCGTCGAACCGCGGGGTGCAGAACCAGTCGATGGCGCCGTCGCGCGACACCAGGGCGCAGGTGCGCTTGTCGCCGATGAGCGCGTGGTCCTCGATGCGGCGTGCGGGGTTCACGGCCGCCACTATCCCAGATGACCCGGCGCATGAGGCACCATGTGGTCCGTGGATGTGAGATTCACCGACGGCCCCGGTGACATGGTCACCTGGATCGCCTCCGATCCGGGGTTCATGCAGCGCGCGTCGCACGCGCTGGTGGACGGCGCGCGCACGTGGTTGGTGGACCCCGTGGACCACCCCGATGTGCGCGCCCGCCTGCGCGACCTGCCGGCCGTGGCGGGGGTGCTGCAGTTGCTCGACCGCCACGGGCGTGACTGCGCGGCCATGGCGGCCGACCTGCGCGTGCCACTGGTGGTGACGCCACGCGACGCCGTGCCCGACACCCCCTTCGAGGTCATCGTGGTGCGCGATGGCCGGGGCTGGCACGAGTCGGCGCTGTGGTGGCCCGACCGGCAGGCGCTGGTGGTGGCCGAGGCCATCGGCACCCCACCGTACTTCCGCTCGCGCCCCGACCAGGTGATCGGTCCTCATCCGATGATGCGCGCGCGTCCTCCCCGCATGCTCCTGGGGTACCCGGCGCACCACGTGCTCATGGGGCACGGCCACCCCGTGCATCGCGACGATGCCGGGGCGCTGGTGGACGATTGCATCGCCCACGCCCGGGGCTCATCGCCGCGGTGGCTGCTGTCGTTGGCCACGGGCTCGGTGCGGCGGGCCGACCGCTAGTGCCGGCACCCGCCGTGCCGGCCTGGAGGAGCCGCCTTACCGCCATGCCGTGGTGGGCGTGGCTGGGCGTGCCCCTGCTGGCGTGGCTGGCCTCCCGCGTGTTCGTGACCGTGCTGGGCGTGATCGCCAGCCTGTCGTTCGGCCGCGCCGAGATCGGGCTCGACCAGGCGGTGCCGCAGGCGCTCAACCTGTTCGGATCGTGGGACACCACTTGGTACCTGGACATCGCCCGCCGGGGCTATGCCTTCGACGTTGGCCAGGTGGGCCAGGTGTTCACCAACGTGGCGTTCTTCCCGCTGGTGCCCATGGTCATGGCCGCGGCGCTGGCCCTGGGGCTCAACCCCTTCTGGGTGGCCATCATCGCGTCCAACGGCATGTTCCTGGTGGCGCTGGTGGCGCTGTACAACCTCACCAAGGGGCGGTTCGGGCCGGTCATGGCCACGCGCGCCACCTGGGTGCTGGCGCTGGCCCCGCCCGCCGTCGCGGCGTCCATGGCCTACACCGAGGGCCTGGCGCTGGGCCTGGCCGTTCTGGCCGGGTACCTGGCGTGGAAGGGGCACTTCGGATGGGCTGGGTTGGTGGCCGCCATCGCCGTGCTCACCCGGCCCACCGGCGTGCTGGCCGTGGTGCCCGTGGTGATGCTGGCGTTCTACGCGGGCGATGAGGGTCGAAGGGCCAGGCTGCTGAAAGCCGTGGCCCCGGCCGTCGTGGTGATGGCGGCGTTCCTGGGCTACATGCAATTCCGGCAGGGGGGCTGGAGCCTTCCGCTGCAGGCACAGGCCGCATGGGGCAGGGGCCAACTCGGGGTGGGCCTGCTGTCGCTGCTCCCGGCCGACGTGGGCCAGGCACTTGGCGGCCTGTTCGGGGGAGACCTCATCGGGTCGCGCGACCTGCTGGGCAAGGAGACCATCGCCGAGCTCTCGGGGCTGTCGGCGGGCGACTGGTCGGCCGTGGTGCGCGACGTGCTGTTCGGGATCATCTACGTGTTCCTGCTCGCGCGCCTGTGGCGCAGCGAGGGCGGACTGCGCTCCCCCTGGGTGCTCTACGCCTTCCTGGTGCTGGTGGTGCCGCTCTCCAGCGGGTCGGTCACGTCGCTGGCGCGCCTGGGCCTGCTGGCCTACCCGCTGGCGTGGCCGATGGCTGCGTGGCTGGGGGAGGGAGGGCCCGCCCGCAGGCGATGGACCCTTGTGGCCGCGCTGGTGATCACGGCGTTGATGGTGGCCCAGCTGGCGGGCCAGTCGCCCTAGGGGGCTACCGCTCCTCCTGCATCATCACATCGGGGCGCCCCACGATGAGCGGGTCCAGTGCCCCGATGCGGTCCAGGTCCTTGCCGGTGTAGGGCAGGCGGTGCAGCACGTAGCGCAGGGCGTTCAGCCGCGCGCGCTTCTTGCAGTCCGACTTGATGCAGATCCACGGGGCGTCCTCGGTGTCGGTGTGGAGGAACATCGACTCCTTGGCCACCGTGTAGTCGTCCCACTTGTCGAGCGACGCCAGGTCGATGGGTGACAGCTTCCACTGCTTCAGCGGGTGGCGCTGACGCTCGGCGAACCGGCGCTGCTGCTCCTCCTGGCTCACCGAGAACCAGAACTTGATGAGGTGCGTGCCGCTGTGCACCAGCTGGCGCTCGAACTCCGGCGCCTGGCGCATGAACTCCGCGTACTCCTCATCGGTGCAGAAGCCCATCACGCGCTCAACGCCTGCGCGGTTGTACCAGGAGCGGTCGAACAGCACCATCTCGCCGGCGGTGGGCAGGTGCTCGATGTAGCGCTGGAAGTACCACTGGCCACGCTCGATCTCGGTGGGCTTCTCCAGCGCCACCACGCGCGCGCCACGCGGGTTGAGGTGCTCCATGAACCGCTTGATGGTGCCGCCCTTGCCGGCGGCGTCGCGGCCTTCGAACACGATCACCACGCGCTGGCCGGTCTCGCGCACCCAGGCCTGCAGCTTCAGCAGCTCCACCTGCAGGCGGTACTTCTGCTTCTCGTACGCCTTGCGGCGCATCAGGTTCCTGTAGGGATACACCGCGGTGCGCCAGTCGGCCACCAGCTCGTCATCGCCGTGCACCGGGGGCACGCCGAACACCGGCTCGTCCTCCAGCAGGGCATGCCCCAGCTCCTGCAGGTCGTCGGCCGACCTGCCATCGGCCACCGCCTGCAGCCACGTGGCAACTGCCTGGAGGTCGTCCGCGCCCGCGCCCTGCAGCACGTCGCGCACGGCATTCACCAGCAGCCCCTGCGCGCTGTCGGTCTCCTGCCCCACCTCGAAGCGCTCGATGGAGGCCTCATCCAGGGCCGGCGCCCGATCACCCTTGCTCGCGTTGCGTGCCATGCGCTGAAACTACCGGGCGATGGCCTCCATCACGTAGTCCAGGCACCGGGTGAGATGACGGACGTCATCCGGAGTTACCGACGGGAAGGTGGCGATTCGCACCTGGTTGCGGCCCAGCTTGCGGTAGGCGTCGGTGTCCACCACGCCGTTGGCGCGAAGGATGGCGCTCACCTGCGTGGCGTCCACGCGGTCGTCGAGGTCGATGGTCACCACCACCGGGCTGCGCATGGCCGGATCGGCCACGAACGGCGTGGCCAGCTCATGCGACTCGGCCCAGTCATACAGCACCCCCGACGACTCCCGCGTGCGGGCCTCGGCCCAGGCCAGGCCGCCCTGCTCCAGGATCCACTCCACCTGCTGCACCAGCAGGAAGATGGTGGCCAGCGCGGGCGTGTTGTAGGTCTGGTCCTTCACGGAGTTGTCGCGGGCGATCAGCAGGTCCAGCGACGCCGGCGCCCAGCGGTCCGCAAGGTCATCGATGCGCTGCAGGGCCGCAGGCGAGCAGGCGGCCAGCCACAGGCCGCCGTCGCTGGCCAGCGCCTTCTGCGGCGACAGGTAGTACACGTCGAACTCCGCGGGGTCCACGGTCATGCCGCCCGCCGCCGAGGTGGCGTCCACCAGCACCAGGGCATCGGCGTCCGCCCCCTGCGGCCGGGCTACCGGCATGCACACGCCGGTGGAGGTCTCGTTCTGGGTGAGCGCGTAGGCATCGGCGCCGGGCACCGCCACCACCTGGGGGTGGCTGCCGGGCTCGGCATCCACCGTGGTGGCCGTGGCCACGTGGGGCGCCTCGGCCATGGCCTGCGCGAACTTCGATGAGAACTCGCCGAACACCGCATGATGGCTGTGCTCGCGCACCAGACGGAAGCCCGCCACGTCCCAGAACGCCGTGGCGCCGCCATTGCCCAGCAGCACCTCGTAGCCGTCGGGCAGCCCCAGCAGCCGGGCCATGCCCTGCCGGGCGCGGGCCACCACGTCCTTCACCGGCTTCTGGCGGTGCGAGGTGCCCATGTACGAGGTACCCGTCTCGGCCAGCGCGCGCAGGGCCTCCACGCGCACCTTCGACGGCCCGCTGCCGAAGCGCCCGTCGGCGGGCAGCAGGTCGAGCGGAATGCGGATATCGGCGGTTTCTTCACTCATGGCGGGGGAACTTACACGGGGCAGGGGCGCACCGAGGTCGGGGAGAATATGTGGTGCATGCCGTCACGAACCATGTCCGTATCCGCCGCCGCGATCGTCGGCGCCATCGCCGTCGTCGCCGTGCCGTCCGTGGCGACCGCCGCCAACGAGGACGTGGCGTTCGAGGCTGCGGGCGTGATGCGCCACGCCATCATCAGCCCGCCCAGCCAGGTGAAGCCCGGGGTGCGCCCACCGGTGGTGCTGGTGTTCCCGCGTGAGGGCACCACGGCCCAGGACGGCCTCGATCGCTTCGGCTACTCCATCCACCGCGCGGGCGCCGTGGCCGTGGCCATGGACGCCCTGCCGTGCGCGGCGCTGGGCAACCAGCCCTGCTGGTACCCCATGCAGGCCGACCGCCGGGCCGTCGACGCCACCGCCGTGGCCGAGATCATCAACGTGCTCGACCGCCGCACCGACATGGACAGCACGCGCCTCGTGAGCATGGGCGAGTCAAGCGGCGCGTCGTTCGCCGTGAGCATGACCATGGGGCTGCCGGGCCGCATCGACGGTGCGCTTGGCGTGTCGGCGTTCGACCCCACCCGCACGGTGGTGCTGGATCCCGCCACCCAGCAGGTGGTGTTCCCGCTGGCGCTTGGCGGCAACTCCAAGATCCGCGCGCAGAGGAACCGCCAGCACATCACGCTCATGCGCGGCTCTGCCGACACCACCATCCGCCCACGGCTCACCATGCAGCTGCGCGACCGGCTGGCCCTGGCTGGCTGGACCAACGACTACGTGAAGCTCATCACGGTTCCGCGGGCGCAGTTCGCCTCGCCGGCCCTGGCCGCGCCGCGCCGCATCACCCCGGCGCTTCGTGACCTCATCCGCCACACCCTCGAGCTCGACGTGCCGCGCGGCCAGGTGCAGCGCCTCGCCGCGCTGGGCTACCTGCCGCCCAGGGCCATGCCGTCCAACACCTCCGACTACGCCCTGTCGCAGGCCATCATGGGCTTCCAGGGGTGGAGCCGCCTCCCGCGCACGGGCCAGGCGGATGCCGAGACGCAGAAGCGCCTGTCCACCGCCGGTCGCCCCCAGGCGCGCCGCAAGGGCGGCGGCAAGTGGCTGGAGGGCTACATCGACCGCCAGGTGGTGCTCCTGGTGAACAAGGGGCGCGTGGTGCGCGCCATCCACTTCTCCAGCGGGTTCGCGGGCAACACCCCGCGCGGCACCTTCTCCATCTTCCGCAAGGAACTCATGAGCTGGTCGATCCCGTTCAGCTCATGGATGCCCTACGCGTCGTACTTCACGGGCGGGTTCGCCTTCCACGAGTACCCCGACGTGCCCGGGTATCCGGCCTCCCACGGCTGCGTGCGCATCGCCGCGCCGTTCGCGCCGTACCTGTATGAGTTCGCCTCGTACGGCACGCCCGTTCACATGTCCTAGGCGCGCACCGGGCGCGCACGCCTAGGTGCCATCGCGCCGGCGGTTGCCGGGGATCCTGAGCGACGTGATGAGCCCGAGGAACACGAACGCCGCCGCCGTCCAGCCCACCACCTGCACGGCGTCGGCGAACGACTGATCCAGCGCCGGTGCGAGCGGCGCGGTCCGGGGGTCTTCGGCCAGCCGGGGGATGGCGGTGCCGGCCGATGCCTTGACGGCCATGGCGACCTCCTCGGCCTGGGCGGCCGGCACGCCCTGGGCCTCCACCGACGACGTCACCTGCGACGTCACCGCCAGGGCCAGCGCAACGCCCAGCACGGCCGTGCCGAGCGCCGATCCCACCTGGCGCAGCGTGCTCTGGACAGCGCTGGCCTGGCCCGACTCGGCCACCGGCACGTCGGCCAGGGCCACGTTGGTCAACTGGGCCGTGGCGAAGCCCACGCCCAGTCCGTATACCGCCAGCGGGGCCACGAACACCCAGGGCGACACCCCGGGGGCCACGACGAACGCGAACCACAGGATGCCCGCGATCTCCAGCAGCATCCCCAGCTGCACGATGCGGTGCCCTCCCAGCCGACGCGACACCGGCGCCGCGACCCCGCCCGACACCAGCGCGCCCGCGGCCAGGGCCAGGATCACCAGGCCGGCTCCGAGGGCGCTCATGCCCAGCACGTTCTGCAGGAAGAGCGGGATCACGAAGATCACCCCGAACTCTCCGAGCGACACGATGAGGATGGTGGCGCCACCCCATCGGAAGGTGGGCAGCCGGAACAGCGAGAGATCGATCAGTGTGGCCTTGCCGCGCCCGGAGCGCCACTGCGTCCATGCCACGAACCCCACCAGCAGCACGGCGGACGCCCCCAGGGACCATGGCACGGGTGAGCCCGGCAGCGGCCACCAGCCCGGAACATCGGCCGTTGCAGACCACCAGCCGTAGGTCTCGCCCTCGATCAGTCCGAAGATCAGCAGGGCGAGCCCCGCCGAGATGAGCAGCACGCCGAACCAGTCACGCAGCCCCGGGGCTCCGGGTTCCTTCGACTCGGGGACCAGCAGCAGGGTGCCCACGATCACCAGCAGCGCCAGCGGGGGGTTGATCCAGAAGATGAGCCTCCACGAGAAGTCGGTGGTCAGCCAGCCCCCCAGCACCGGGCCAACGGCGGCCATGCCGGCGATGGTGGCGCCCCAGATGCCGAAGGCCGCCGCGCGGTCACGCCCATGGAAGTTGGCATTCACCAGCGAGAGGCTGGTGGGCAGCACCATGGCGCCTCCCACGCCCTGCAGCGCCCGCGCCAGCAGCAGCATCTCGGCCGATCCCGCCACGGCCGCCAATGCCGAGGCCAGGGCGAACACCACCGCGCCCAGCACGAACAGCCGCCGCCGCCCGAACCGGTCGGCCGTCGCCCCCACCGCGATCAGCAGCGCCGCGAACACCAGGGCGTAGAGCGAGTTGGTCCACTCGGCCTCGCTCAGGTCCATCTGCAGCGCGTCGATGATCTCCGGAAGCGCCACGTTCACGATCGTCCCGTCGATCACGATCAGCGACACGCCCAGCGCGAGCACGGGCATCATCAGCCAGCGGCGACGTCCTTCGAGGGCGAGGGGCACGGCGGCAGCCTACCCGGGCGGGATCAGGCGTCCTTGCACGTGCAGGCGCCCCGGGTGACGCCGTCACCGCGCACGTACCGGAGGTCATTGCGCCGCGGGGCGGGGGAGCACACCACCTGGCCACGCAGGTCCACGCCCAGTGGGGTGGCCAGGGCCTCAAGCGCGTCCGCCACGGCGCGCTCGTAGCCGGTGGGCACCGGGATGCCCGTCGCCGCTCCTGATGCCAGGTTCTCGGCCAGCGGTACCGACGTGATCGCCGTCACCTCCACCGGACCCCCGGCGCGCGACTCGCGCACGGGGATGTGCTCCATGCGGTAGGAGCGCTCCCGCGCGGCCACACGGGCCCGCTCATCCTCGTCGATCTCGATGAGCGCGCCCAGCACTGACTTCCCCGCCGCCGGGCGGATCCCCAGCACCAGGCACTCCGCGGGAAGGCCGTCGCATCGGCCGCAGGCGTACGAGCAGGAGGCGTGGTTGTCGATGGCCACGAACCACCCGCGCTCCCATCCGTGCGCATGCGCCGGGCGAGGGACCACCGCGCGGCCCAGGGTGGCCGACGCCGCATCGGGGTGGCACAGCGATCCGTAGGCGAAGAGGAACACGGGCAAAAAGTAGGGGGTGGGCCCGAAGGCCCACCCCCAAGGGTGCTGCTTCCGTATCTGAGGTTGGACTCAGACGCCCGGGGGCTTCGGGAAGCGGTGACGCATCGTGTACTGGTACGGGGTGGCGAACAGCAGGTCCGCGATGTCCTCGTCCGTACGCTCGATGGTCTGGGTCCAGATGGTGTCGGCACCGGGGATGATGAGGTCGAAGTTGAAGCTCATCAGACCGATCATCTCCTTCACCGGCAGCATGGCGCCCATGTTGTCCCACGGGGTCGCCTGCAGGGCCCAGGAGCGGATCGCGCCCGCCGAAGCGGTGCGGATGCTCTCGGGCTTCAGCTGGAAGCGGTGCTGACCCTCGGTCTCCGGGCGGCCCATGGCAGCCGCGGTGGCCTTGGTGACCTCGCTGGGGAGGTACGTCAGGTCCCACTTCGTGCTCTTCAGCGACGGGTCGGTGATGAGACGCAGGT
>JADHKZ010000064.1 GCA_016780995.1 Thermoleophilia bacterium
CCCCGGCCCCGGACTCGAACAGCGCGATGTGCTGCCCCTGCCCCTGCACTCCGGCGCGGTGCAGGGGCGCCATGCCGAACGCCACCTGGAACTGGTTGGGCGTGAACACGGTGGATGACGCCGACGCCGGCAGCGCGGTCGGCGGCGGCAGCGGGGTGCCCGCGCCCTGCGCGCATCCCTTCGCGGTGCCCGAGTGCGCAGGCCACCGGAGGCCGGGCGCCCAGCTGGACTGCGTCTCGCGGGCCAACGGGGTGAGGCCGGGCTCCTGGGTGACGATCTCCGTGACAAGGCCGCCGGCTCCGGAGCGCAGGCGGGCAAGCGCCGCCGTGGCCCCCGGGCCCCCGATCTCCATCGGCGCCGAGCGCCCCTCCAGCGCGTTCAACTGCGCCGCCGTGGCGGGCACCACGAGGAAGCCGCGGGTCACGTCGAGGATGCTCCGGGTGAAGCCCGCGTTGCGGAGCGTCGCGCGCACCGCGGCCACCGTGGCATCACTCGCCCCATACCGCCGCGCGATGACCGGCACCGGTGCGTACGACCGGTACGCATCACTCGCCGGGTTCGACACATTGCCGGCGAGGGCGTTGAGCCCGTCCACATCGCGCTGCAGGCCGAACAGGATGCGGGCCTGCGCCGGATCGGTGGTGCCGGCAGACGCCACGGCGGGAACGACGGCAAGGGCGGTGGCCGTGGCAAGCACGGCCGACCTGAATACCGAGATGTCCTGGCTCACCTCAGTCAGCAGACCCTTGGCGAACTGCTCGGTATTGGCCACGTAGGTCACGGGGGAGGCCGTGGCCTTCACCTCGGACGAGCCCTTGGCATCGCACAGCCAGATCTTCTCGTTGAACTCCGGCTCGAAGATCTCCACCAGGCAGGCCGGCGGCGCGGGTATCGCCGGGCACCAGCATCGCGTTACGGGCACCCACCTGCGTGGCGGGAACAGCGATGGCAGCGGCCGGGAGGGCGGCGAGGGTCAGTGAGGCCGCCATCATGCCGATGGCGCGTCGCGAGGGGGTCATGCAGGTCCTCCAGGCCGGGTATTCACCCGGGACTCTAGGGCCCGGCATCAGGGCACGCCTACTGATCGGCAAGGCGGCGGTACGCGCCAGGCCGGCTGCCCCCTATCCGGCGGGTCCGTCTCCCGTCGCCTTCGCGGCGGCATCCTCCTCGACCTTCCTGCCCTCGATGTCCACCTTGGGCACGATGCGCCCGAGCCACTTGGGGAACCAGAAGGCGTGGCGCCCCAGCAGGGCCAGGATGGCCGGCACGAGGAAGAGGGTCATGCCGCCCGCCAGCAGCACCGCCGTGCTCAGGCCCACGCCGAACTGCTTGATGACCGGATCGCCGTTGAGGATGAACGACGCGAACACCGACAGCATGATGAGCGCGGCAGTCAGGATGACCCGGGTCGACGATGCCAGCCCGTCGGCCACGGCCCTGCGCGGGTCGGTACCCGCGGGGTCGGCCTCCACCCGCGACAGCAGGAACACCTGGTAGTCGTTGGCCAGGCCGAACAGGGCCGCGTACATCATGAGCGGCACGTACGAGGCGATGGGGTCGGATGGGCGGCCGTCCCACGTGCAGCAGGCGTTCGTCGCATCGAGCCCGACGGCATCGAAGCCCCATCCCATCTGGAACACCACCGTCAGCACACCCAGCGACGCCAGCGCGAAGCCCATGATCACCAGGCCCGCCTGAATCGGCACGAGGATCGACCTGAACGCCACGAGCAGCACCAGCACGTTCAGCAGCACCACGGTGAGGATGACCAGCGGGAGGGTGTCGGTGATCTCCGATGCCAGGTCGATGTTGCCCGCGGTCGTGCCGCCCACGTAGGCCGTCAGGCCCTTCTCGGTCTTCTCGATCGGTGGCACCACCTGGTCGCGCACCGTGCGCACCAGGTCGGCGGTGGCCGGAGCCGCGGGGGCCGTGGTGGGGATGGCGTTGTAGGTAGCGGCGGTGCCCTTCTCGTTGATCGATGGCGGCAGCACGCTGGCCACGCCCTTCGTGTCCGTGAGCGCCTTCTGCAGCGCCTCGAGCCGCGGGTCGGTTCCCAGCGGGTTGCCGCCCACAGCGGTCAGTTCAGCCGTGATCTGCGCCTGCAGGGCCTCCGCCTCGGCCTGCTGCTGCTGGGCCTTGGCCTGCAGGGCGAGCAGCTGCTGCTTCTGGCTCTCGATCGACGCCACCTGCGCCAGCAGCGCGGCCTCGCGCCGCAGCAACGCGTCGCGCTGGCGGATGAGCGATGTCCTCTTGCCCGCCAGCACCCGCGCCTGCGCCACGATGCCCTCGGCCTGCACCAGCAGCGCCTGCTGCGCCGGCGTGCGGGGAACGGCCAGAGCCGCCTGCAGCTGGGCGCGCAGTTCGGCAGCCTGCGCCTGGGCGGCAGCCTGGGCCTGGGCCGCGGGGTCACGCGCGGCCACGAGCGCGTCGATGCGCCTCTGCAGGTCGTCACGCCGGCGCGTGAGGATCTCCAGCACAGCGGGGTCCACCGTCGCCGCGATCTGTGCGTCGATTGCCGCGCGCTCGGCCTGCGCACGGGCGATGGCGGCGTCGATCTGCCGCACTTCGGCACGGGCGTCCTGAAGCACGACCGCGGCCGCCACCACCTTGGCCCGCAATGCAGACTCCCGGCCGCGGCGCTGCCCCACCGCCTGCTGGCGCAGCGCGGCGGCCTTGGCCACCAGCTGGCTGCGCTGTCGCGCGAGCGCCGCCGCCTGGGCGTCCAGGGCGGCGCGCTCGGCCTTGAGCCTGTTGGCCTCGGCCTGCGCCTCGGCGGCCTCCTGCTCGAGCTGCGCCTGCTCGGCCTGGCCCTGCGCCTGTTCGGCCTCCAGCTGCGCCTTGAGGGCGTTGGCCTCGTTGATCTGCGCGGCGACGGCCGGATCCTCCTGGGCCGGTGGGTCGAGCGTGACGGCCACCAGCAGGGGCCCGTTGAAGCCCACCCCGAAGCCCGTGGTCATCAGGTCGTAGGCCGTCCGCTGCGTGGAGGGCTGGCTCACGCCGATGTCCTCCTGCCCCAGGTCCATCGCGAACAGCGGAAGCGACAGGGGCACGAGGATCGCCACGCCCAGCACCACCATGGGCCACGGGTGGCGGGCCACGAAGCGCCCCCAGCGCGCGGCCAGGCCCGACCCGGCAGCGGCGGCGGTGCGGTGCCGGCCGAAGATGCGCAGCGAATTCAACCTGTGGCCCAGCAGCGACAGCACGGCCGGCATGAGGGTGACGGCCGAGAGCACCGAGGTGAGCACCGCGAGGCACGACGCGTAGCCGAGCGAGCTGATCAGCGGTATCCCCGCCACGCCCAGCGACAGCAGGGCGAGTATCAGCGTGGCGCCGGCGAACACCACGGCCATGCCCGCAGTGCCCACGGCCAGGGCCGCGGCCTCCTTCGGGTCGACGCCCTTGGCCATCTCCTCGCGGTGGCGCGACACCACGAACAGGGCGTAGTCGATACCCACGCCCAGGCCGATCATGGTGGCCAGCGTCGGCGCCACGCTGGGCACCGTGAGCACGTGGCCAAGCAGGCCGATCACCGCGAGCCCCAGGGCCAGCCCGAGGATGGCGCTGATGATGGGCATGAACATCGCGATGAGGCTTCCGAACGAGATCGCCAGGATGATGACGGCGGCGATCAGGCCGATCGCGGTGCTGGCATCGGTGTTCGGGTTCGACAGCGCAGCGCCGATGGTGCCGCCGGCCGCCACGGTGATTCCGGTGCCCTTCGTGGCGTTCTCTGCGGCCACCAGCACACGGCGCGCCTCGCGCTCGTTCAGGTCGGCCGACGAGATGTCCATGAGCACCGGCGTGTAGGCGATGCGCTGGTCCTTGGACACCAGGTAGGCCGATGCATTGCCATAGGGGGACGTGGCGCTGTGCACGCCGTCCACCTTCTTGATCGCCGTCACCGCATTGGTGATGGCGGTCTTGTTGGCCGCCGTGTTCACGGTGGTGCCCGTGCGCGCCTGGAACACGATGGGGCTGGTGCCGTTCTCGCTGGGCGGGAAGTCGGCGGCCAGCACGTTGACGGCGTCCTGGCTCTGGGTGCCGGGCAGGCTGGTGTCGTTGCTGGTCTGCGCCCCGAACACCGTGACCGCCCCGGTGAGGCTGGCCACGATCACCAGCCACAGCAGCAGCCCCCACACGGGGTGGTGCGCGATCCAGCGGGCCGTGCGGTGGAGGACGGATGCCAAGTCGGTGGCCCTTAGTAGTCGGAGCTTGCGGGGGGCGGAGGTGCCCGGGCCGTGATGCTAGCCCGGTGCGAGACGGCGGTAGCCGCCGTGCCACCAGGCGAGCGGCTCGCCATCGGACACCTCGGCCTGCAGCACGCGACCGATCAGAATCGAGTGATCCCCGCCCTCCAGCACCTCATGGCGCTCGCACGCCAGCCGGGCCAGTGCCCCCGGAAGCAGCGGCGCGTCAAGCGGGCCCTCCTGCACGTCGAGCCCCGCGAAGCGGTCGTCGCGCTTGAACGCGAAGGTGTTCGAGAGCTCCTCCTGCGAGGCCTCGAGGATGTGCACCCCGAATGCTGGGGCCTCGGTGAGGTGCTCGTGGTGGTACGACGCGCGCCCGATGCACACCAGCACCAGCGGCGGGTGCAGCGACAGCGACGAGAACGCCGACGCCGTCAGGCCCACGGGGCCATCCGGCCCCTGCGCGGTGACCACGGTGATGCCGCTGGCCCACCGGCCAAGCGCCGCCTTGAAGGAGTCCTCGTCCACGGCCGCGTGTCCGGGCTGGTGATGCGCGCTCATGACGACGACTGTATCGGCCCGCGACCTGACATGCTGAGGCCATGGCGCTGCCCCCGGCCCGACACCCCGCCATCGCCCTCATCCTTGTGGCGGTGCTCACCGCCATCCTGGCCTGGGTGGTGCTCACCGTCACGGCCGATACCCGTGAGGCAGAGCGGCAGGACGCCCTGGCCCCGTTCTACCTTCCGCCCGACCCCCTGCCCGATGAGCCCCCGGGCACCATCCTGCGGCGAGAGCCCCTTGGCGTACAGGTGAAGGGCGGCCGCGCGCTGCGCATCCTCTACATGTCGGAGCGGGGCGACGGCCAGCCACGCGCGGCCAGCGGCATGCTGTTCATCCCGAACGGCCCCGCGCCCGCCAGCGGGAGACCCGTGGTGGCCTGGGCCCACGGCACCATCGGGCTTGGCGACCAGTGCGCGCCATCGCGACAGCAGGATCCGCTACCGAAGATCCCCTGGGTCGAGGAGATGATGGCGCAGGGCTGGGTGGTGGCGGCCACCGACTACGCCGGCCTGGGCACGCCGGGCACGTCGGGCTACCTCATCTCGGCCGAGGAGTCGCGCGATGTCATCAACTCCGTCCGCGCCGCACGCGAGGCCCCGCGTACCGGCGCCGGCGCGCGCTGGATCGCGTGGGGTCACTCGCAGGGCGGACACTCCGCCCTGGCGGCCGGGCGGCTCGCACCCGCATACGCCCCCGAGCTCGACCTGCTGGGCGTGGCCACGGCGGCCCCCGCTGCCGAACTGCCCCTGCTCATGGACCTGGAGTGGGACTCCACCAACGCGTGGGTGATCGGCAGCGACGTGGCAGGTACCTGGCCCGACTTCTACCCCCAACTCGACCGCGCCGCCGTGCTCACCACCAACGGCGAGAACCACTGGCAGTCAATGCTCGAGAAGTGCCTCACCCAGGCCGCCTACGCGGCCCTGTTCCGGCAGGAGGTGCTGGGGCAGGACTTCTTCCGGGTGAGCCCGTTGGAGGTTCCCGCGTGGCGGTCCCGCATCGCGCAGAACACCGCGGTGCCACTGCCCACGTCCGTACCGCTCTTCGTGGCCCAGAGCACCAGCGACCAGGTGGTACTGCCCCCCACCACGGCCACGCTGGTCCGCGACTGGTGCGCGCGTGGATCGCGCATCAACACCATGTGGATCGCGGACGTGTCGCATCAGCAGACCGCCATCACCGTGGGGCCGTCAGCCGTGCAGTGGATGGACCAGGTGTTCCGCGGGGGCACGACCCCGGATGACTGCGGGCTGCCTCTGCCCGTGGCGCCGGCGTCACGGCCGGCGGGCTAGCGGCAACCCGCGCCAGGGTCAGTCGGCGCCCGACTCGATTGAGGCACCCGCCTTGCCGGGGTTGATGATGAGCACGATGATCAACGCGATGAGGGGGATGAAGACCGCCAGCAGGCCGAACCCAAGGGGACTGCGGTTCTTCCTGGCGGCGATGTTCATCGTGATGAAGATCAACGCGATGTAGACGATGATTGAGATGATGTAGAGGAAGATCATGCGCGGCATCTTACGGATGGCCCCGGGGGCGTCCGGGGCATCCTGATACGGTCCCCTCACCGATCGCCCGCCGTGGGAGAGACCGGCTTCGAGCCGGCGCCGAAGGAGCAACCGCCCCGGAATCTCTCAGGCACACGGACCGTGGTGGGCGCGGTGACGCTGGAGAGAGGGTGCATCAGCACCCCGCCGACGGGGAAAGCCCCATATGGGGTGCATCTCTCAGGCACACGGACAGCGGGGGCTCCAATCGCAGCCGAGCGAGGAGCACCATGGCCACCACCCAGCAGCGCACCAACCTCTCCGCCCTCGAGGGACATGACGAGTTCATCGGGCGCCACATCGGACCGTCCCACGACGACGTCGCGCGCATGCTCGACGCCGTGGGGGCCTCCTCGCTGGACCAGCTGATCGACCAGACGGTGCCTGCATCCATCCGCCTGGCCGATGCCCTCGACCTTCCGGGTCCGGTCACCGAGGCCGAGGCCATCACGCGCCTTCGCGCTCTGGCCGCGGGCAACACCGTGATGCGCTCGCTCATCGGCCTGGGCTACCACGGCACCATCACGCCGCCGGTGGTCTTGCGCAACATCATCGAGAACCCGGCCTGGTACACCAGTTACACCCCCTACCAGCCCGAGATCTCGCAGGGGCGCCTGGAGGCACTGCTCAACTTCCAGACAATGGTGAGCGACCTCACCGGCCTGCCGCTGGCCGGGGCATCGCTGCTGGACGAGGGCACCGCCGCCGCCGAGGCCATGGCAATGGCCCACCGCGGCGGCTCGAGCGACTCGGACGTGTTCTTCATCGACTCGGACTGCCACCCGCAGACCATCGCGGTGGTGGCCACCCGCGCCGAGCCCTTCGGCATCCAGGTGGTGGTGGGCGACCCCGCCACCGACATCCCCGACCAGGTGTTCGGCGCGCTGCTGGCCAGTCCCGGGTCATCGGGCCAGGTGCGCGACCTGGCCCCGGCCATCGACCGCGCCCACACGGCCGGCGGCCTGGCCATCGTGGTGGCCGACCCCCTGTCGATGGTGCTGGTGAACTCGCCGGGCTCCATGGGCGCCGACATCGCCGTGGGCACCACCCAGCGCTTTGGCACCCTCATGGCCTTCGGCGGGCCGCACGCCGGGTTCATCGCCACCCGCGAGGAGTTCGCGCGCGCGCTGCCCGGCCGCCTGGTGGGCGTGTCCATCGACTCGGCGGGCCGCCCCGCGCTGCGCCTTGCCCTGCAGACCCGCGAGCAGCACATCCGCCGCGAGAAGGCCACCAGCAACATCTGCACCGCGCAGGCGCTGCTGGCCATCGCCAATGCCATGTACGCCTCGTGGCACGGGCCCGACGGCCTGCGCCGCATTGCCGAGCGCGTGCACCGGCTCACCGGCATCCTGGCCCAGGGCCTGCGCGATGGCGGCGTGGAGGTGGTGAACGACACCTGGTTCGACACCATCGTGGCGCGCGTGCCCGGCCGGGCCGATGAGGTGCACCAGGCCGCCCGCGCGCGGGGCATCAACCTGCGCGAGATCGACGGCGACCACGTGGGCATGACCCTGGACGAGGTGACCGATCGCGCCACGGTGCAGGACGTGTGGGCCGCCTTCGGGGTGGACGCATCGGTGGAGGCGCTGGACGCCACGGCGCCCGACGGCATCCCCGCCGCCCTGCGGCGCGACGACGCCATCCTGGAGCACCCGGTGTTCCAGCGGTACCGCACCGAGCACGAGATGCTGCGGTACATCCGGCGGCTGTCCGACCGCGACCTGGCTCTGGACCGCACCATGATCCCCCTGGGCTCCTGCACCATGAAGCTCAACGCCACCACCGAGATGCAGGCCATCACGTGGCCGGAGTTCGCGGGAATCCACCCGTTCGCCCCGGCCGACCAGGTGCAGGGGTACGCCCAGATGACCCGCGACCTGGAGCACGCGCTGTGCGAGGTCACCGGCTACGACGCCATCTCGCTGCAGCCCAACGCCGGGTCGCAGGGCGAGTACGCCGGCCTTTTGGCCATCCGCGCGTACCACCGGGCCAATGGTGACCACCAGCGCACCGTGTGCCTCATCCCGTCGTCCGCCCATGGCACCAACCCCGCCTCGGCGGCCATGGCCGGAATGAGCGTGACCGTGGTGGCCTGCGATGCGGATGGCAACGTGGACCTGCACGACCTGCGGGCCAAGGCCGCCGAGGCCGGCGACCGCTTGGCGGCCATCATGATCACCTACCCCTCCACCCACGGGGTGTTCGAGGAGGGCGTGGGCGAGATCTGCGCCATCGTGCACGAGCACGGCGGGCAGGTGTACGTGGACGGCGCCAACCTCAATGCACTGGTGGGGCTGGCCAAGCCCGGCAAGTTCGGCGCCGACGTATCGCACCTCAACCTGCACAAGACCTTCTGCATCCCGCACGGGGGCGGCGGCCCGGGAGTGGGCCCGGTGGGCGTGCGCGCCCATCTGGCGCCCTACCTGCCCAACCACCCCATGCGCGGCGACGCCGGCCCGGCCACCGGGGTGGGCCCCATCTCGGCCGCGCCCTGGGGGTCGGCGGGCATCCTGCCCATCCCCTGGGCGTACATCACCATGATGGGGTCGGAGGGCCTCACCCGCGCCACCGAGGTGGCCATCCTCAGCGCCAACTACGTGGCCACGCGGCTGGCACCGCACTACCCCATCCTGCACACGGGGGCGAACGGCCGCGTGGCGCACGAGTGCATCCTTGACATGCGCCCCATCAAGGACGCCTCGGGTGTGACCGTGGACGACATCGCCAAGCGCCTCATCGACCACGGCATCCACGCGCCCACCATGTCGTTCCCGGTGGCGGGCACCCTCATGGTGGAGCCCACCGAGAGCGAGTCGCTGGCCGAGCTGGACCGCTTCTGCGACGCCATGATCGAGATCCGCGATGAGATCCGGCGGGTGGAGGCCGGCGAGTGGGCGCCCGAGGACAGCCCGCTGCGCCATGCCCCGCACACCGCCGACGACGTGGCCACCGACCAGTGGGACCGGGCCTACCCCCGCGACCTGGCGGGCTACCCGCTGACGGGCATGCAGACATCCAAGTACTGGCCGCCGGTGGGACGCATCGACTCGGTGCACGGCGACCGTAACCTCACGTGCTCCTGCCTGCCGGTCGAGGCGTACGCTGAGGCCTGAGATCTCCCTCGTGCCCTGACCCCTCATCGGAGGACCTGATGCGCCGCACCCTCACCGCCGTCGTCGTCACCATCGCCGCAGGATCGGTGCTGGCGGGCGCATCCGTGGCCACCGCCGCGGTGCCGCGCAACGTGAGCGCGCTCACCATCAGCGGCAACGGCCCGTTCGACATCCGGCAGGGCGGCAAGCTCACGGGCTTCGACATCCAGCTGGTGGAGCAGGCCGCGCGCATCGCCGGCGTGCGGGCGGTGCAGTGGCGCGTGGTGGACTTCGACGACCTGCTCGACGAGGTGGAGGATGGGGACGCCATGATGGGCGCCTCGTCCATCACCATCACGAGGCAGCGCTCCCGGCAGGTCACCTTCGGAAGCCCCTACCTGCGGGCCAACATGGGCATCGTCACGCGCAAGAACACCACCGGGGTGCGCAGCAAGGCGGGCCTGGTGGGATCCACCATCGGCGTGCTGCAGGGATCCACCGCGGTACCGGTGGCGCGCAGCATCCGCGGCGCGCGCGTGCTGCAGTACCCCACCATGCAGGCCGCCTACAAGGCGCTGCTCGACGCCAGGGTGGACTCGGTCATCAATGACTACGGCCAGTCGCGCTGGTACGTGAGGAACAACGCGCCCAAGTTCCGCTACGCGGGCACCATCCCGGTGAACCAGCAGTACGGCCTGGCCTTCAACGATGACCAGGACGAGCTCCGGGTGGCCATGAACCGCGCCCTCACCAAGATGAAGAAGAACGGCCAGTACCAGCGGCTGATCAGCCGCTGGGGCCTCACCGCGCAGGTGCGCTAGGTCGTGAGCCGCCTATAGAGTTGCGGCAGCTTCTGCGGCAGCGTGCGCACGTCGTCGATCACCACGAAGTTGGCGTCGGAGTACATCTGCGGCAGGTAGTCTGCGCCCTCCTGGTCCACCGTCACGCAGAAGAGGTGGATCTTCTCCCGGCGGGCCTCGCGCAGCGCCATCTGGGTGTCGGCCTGGGCGTAGGCATTGTCCTGGTAGGTGTCGCTGTCGTATGGCCGGCCGTCGGTGAGCAGGATCATCAGCTTCACGTTGCTGTCCACGCTCATCAGGCGCTTGGTGGCGTGGCGGATGGCCGGGCCCATGCGGGTCTTGCTACGGCCGTAGATGCCGCCGATGCGCCAGCGCACGCGGTCGTCGTAGCGCTCGCCCAGTTCCTTCACGGTGTAGAACTGGGCGTCATCCCGGCCGTTGCCCGAGAAGCCGTAGATGGCGTACTCATCGCGAATGGCCTCGAGGGCCTCGCACATGAGGATGAGGCCCTCCTTCTCGATGTCGATGATGCGCTTGCGGCCGTCGATCTTGC
>JADHKZ010000065.1 GCA_016780995.1 Thermoleophilia bacterium
CTCGGCACCAAGACCGAGCTCAAGAACATGAACTCGTTCCGGTTCCTGGAGCGGGGCATCGAGGCCGAGATCGCGCGGCAGGAGCAGATCCTCGCCGACGGCGGGCGCGTGAGCCAGGAGACGGTGCACTACGAGCCCGAGACCGGCCACATCACGTCGCTGCGCTCCAAGGAGGAGTCGCACGACTACCGCTACTTCCCGGAGCCCGACCTGGTGCCCGTGGCCCCGGACCCCGCGTGGGTGGATGAACTGCGCCAGGGCCTGCCCGAGTTGCCGGTGCCGCTGCGCCGCCGCATGGTGGCCGAGATGGGACTGTCGGACGAGGACGCCGCGGTGCTCACCGAGAGCCCGCAGCTGGTGGCCTATTTCATGGAGGCCGCGGCGCTTGCCGATCCCAAGGCCTGCGCCAACTGGATCCGCGGCGAGCTCCGTGCGCAGCTGCGCGAGGCGGGCGCCGAGCCATGGGAGTCGAAGGTCACCCCCGCGCACGTGGCCGAACTGGTGGGCCTGCTCGCCAACGGCACGGTGTCGGTGCCCGCCGCCAAGGAGGTGCTGGCCGAGGTCATCGCGTCCGGCGCGGCCCCGGCCGAGGTGGTGGATTCGAAGGGCCTTGGCGCCATGGACGAATCCGAGCTGGCGGCCATCGTCGCGGACCTGGTGGCATCGAACCCGGACCAGGCCCAGCAGTTGCGCGACGGCAAGGACAAGGTGCTGGGCTTCTTCGTGGGCCAGGCGATGAAGAAGACCGGCGGCCGGGCCAACCCCCAGGCCGTCCAGCAGTTGGTGCGCGACGCAGTCGCCGGCTAGCGGCGCGCGGGCGGGCGGGGCTCCACGTGTGGGGTATGCTCCCGCGCCGTGACCCAGCACACCCTCTCCGTCCTCGTGGAGAACAAGCCGGGCGTGCTCTCGCGCGTCGCCGGCATGTTCACGCGACGTGGCTACAACATCGACTCGCTCGCGGTGAGCCCCACCGAGGATGAGAACCGCTCGCGCATGACCATCACCGTGGACGCCTCGCGCTTCCCCGTGGAGCAGATCACCAAGCAGCTCGACAAGCTGGTCAACGTGATCAAGGTGCGCGACCTCGACCCCGGGAACATGGTGGCCCGCGAGCTCGGGCTGTTCAAGGTGTCCACCGGCCAGGCATCGCGCGCCGACATCCTCGCCCTGGTGGACATCTTCAAGGGCGAGATCGTCGACGTCACCAGCGAGTCGATGATCATCCAGGCCACGGGCACCACCGCCGAGCTCGAGAACCTCGAGGAGCTCCTGCGGGGCAATGGCCTGGTGGAGATGGTGCGGACCGGCGTGGTGGCGCTGGGCCGCGGCGGCAAGACGACCTAGGCGAAGAAAGGCCCCATGAGCGACGAGCTGAAGATGATCTACGACGCGGACGCCGACCTGTCCCACCTGGATGGCAAGACTGTCGCCATCATCGGCTACGGCAGCCAGGGCCACGCCCACGCCCTGAACCTGAAGGAGTCGGGCGTCAACGTGGTCGTGGGGCTTCGCCCCGACTCGCAGTCGGCCGCCAAGGCGAAGGCCGACGGCCTCGAGGTGCTCAGCCCGGCAGAGGCCGCCAAGAAGGGCGACCTGGTCATGGTGCTGGTGCCCGACGAGATCATGGGCGACGTCTACGCGCAGGAGATCGCCGACGGCCTGGAGCCCGGCAACATGCTGCTCTTCGCGCACGGCTTCGCCATCCACTTCGGCACGGTCACCCCGCCCGAGGGCGTCGACGTCGCCATGGCCGCCCCCAAGGGCCCGGGCCACCTGGTGCGCCGCCAGTACTCCGAGGGCAAGGGCGTGCCGGGCCTCATGGCCGTGGAGGTGGACGCCACCGGCAACGCCGAGGCCCTCACGCGCGCCTACTGCAAGGGCATCGGGTGCACCCGCGCGGGTGTCATCCCCACCACCTTCCGCGACGAGTGCGAGAGCGACCTCTTCGGCGAGCAGGTGGTGCTGTGCGGCGGGCTCACCGAGCTCGTGCGCGCCGGGTTCGACACCCTCACCGAGGCCGGCTACCCGCCGGAGCTGGCCTACTTCGAGTGCCTGCACGAGGTCAAGCTGATCGTCGACCTCATGTACGAGAAGGGCATCGCCGGCATGCGGTACTCCATCTCCAACACGGCGGAGTACGGCGACCTCACGCGCGGCAAGCGCATCATCACCGACGACACCCGCGCGGAGATGCGCAAGATCCTGTCCGAGATCCAGAGCGGCGAGTTCGCCAAGGAGTGGATCGCCGAGTACAAGGCCGGCCTCCCGAACTTCAACGCCACCGCGGAGGCCCAGGCCAATCACCCCATCGAGGTGACCGGCAAGAAGCTCCGCGGGATGATGGACTGGATCGACACCGAGTTCTGAGCCGGGAGCGCACTCGCATATGAATGACCGTCCCCGGATCCTCGTCACCGAGAAGATCGCTGACGCCGGCATCGAGGTGCTGCGCGCCGTGGGCGACGTGGATGTCGAACTCGAGTGGTCGGCGGATGAGCTGGCCGAGAGGATCGCGCCGTACAACGCCCTGGTGGTGCGCAGCGCCACCAAGGTGACGGCCGCGCTCATCGCGGCCGCACCGCGGCTCGAGGTGGTGGGCCGTGCCGGAACCGGCGTGGACAACGTGGACGTGGCGGCCGCCACCGAGCGCGGCATCGTGGTGGTGAACGCCGCGGGCTCCAACGCCGTGTCGGCGGCCGAGCACGCCATCGCCCTCATGCTGGCCCAGGCCCGCAACATCCCCCAGGCTCACATGGCGCTGGTGGATGGCCGCTGGGAGCGCTCGAAGTTCGGCGGCATCGAGGTCACCGGCAAGACCCTGGGGGTGATCGGGTTCGGCAACATCGGCCAGCTGGTGGCCGAGCGCGCGCTGGGGCTGGGGATGCGCGTCGTCGCGTACGACCCGTTTGTCGCCGATGCCCGATACCGCGAGATGGGCGTGGAGAAGGCCGAGTCGCTCGATGACCTCTACCCCGACAGCGACTTCATCACCCTGCACGTGGCGTCCACGCCCGAGACCCGTGGGTTCATCAATGCGGAGGCCATCGCCAAGATGCGCGACGGCGTGCGCATCATCAACGACGCCCGCGGCGACCTGATCGTGGAGGCCGACCTGGTGGCCGCCATCGAGAGCGGCAAGGTGGCCGGCGCGGCCATCGACGTGTACCCCGAGGAGCCCGCCACCGAGAGCCCGTACTTCGGCGTGGGCGGCATCGTGGTCACCCCGCACCTGGGCGCGTCCACCGGCGAGGCGCAGGAGCGCGCCGGCGTGGCGTGCGCCCAGCAGGTTGCCGCGGCGCTGACGGGCGGCGCCGTCACCAGCGCGGTGAACATCCCGGTGGTGTCCGCGGAGACCATGGCCACCGTGGGACCCTTCCTTCCGCTGGCGGGCCATCTGGGCCGCCTGGCCGCGGGAATCGCCGGGGGCATCGACGGGTCCATCGAGGTCACGTGCGAGGGCGAGATCGCCGAGCACGACACCCGCCTGCTGGTCACTGCCGTGCTGGCCGGCGCGCTGTCGGGGCACACCGTGGAAACCGTGAACATGGTCAATGCCGCCGAACGCGCCCGCGAGCGCGGCATCGAGTGGAGCGACTCGGCCACCACCGTGGCCCGCGACTACACCAGCCGCCTCAAGGTGGCCATCGGCGATGCCTCGGTCGCCGGCACCACGGTGGGAAGCACGTCGCGTCCCCGCCTGGTGGAGGTGCTGGGCGAGTCCATCGAGCTCGAACTGGCACCGCACGTGGGCATCCTGCGCTACCGCGACGAGCCCGGGCAGATCGGCACTGTGGGCACGGTGATGGCGGGCGAGGGCATCAACATCGCCTCCATGGCCGTGGGCCGGTCCACCGAGGGGCAGGCCACGATGGGCGTCACGGTGGACTCCCCGGTGCCCGCCGAGGCACAGGCTGCCATCGCCAAGGGGTGCGATGCGCAGGTGTGGTTCGTCGACCTGGACATCCCCTAGCGCGGGGGCGGTTGGCCGGGGCGCCGCACCTGCGCTAGCCTGCAGTGCGATGAGCGCCACCGCGAACACCAACCTCCTGGCCGGTCGCGGCACGCTGGGCGCCCTTCTGCTCCTCCCCCGGTAGGGGGAGAGAACCGACACCCACGCCCGGATGCGCCGGGCACAGGAACAGTCCACACGAGCCAGGAGGAAGCCCCCGTGCCGGCCGACGACGCCAGCCGAGACGACGCCAAGCGCGTCACGTTCTTCGATACGACCCTTCGCGATGGGGAGCAGTCCCCGCGCATTCACCTGAACCTTCGCGAGAAGGTGGAGATCGCGCAGCAGCTCGCGCGCCTGGGCGTGGACGTGATCGAGGCCGGCTTCCCCATCTCGTCGCCCGGCGACCTGGAGGGCGTGCAGGCGGTTGCCCGCGAGGTGGAGGGGCCCACCATCGCCGGCTTGGCCCGCGCCAACGAGAAGGACATCGCCGTGGCGTGGGAGGGCGTGCGCGACGCCAAGAAGCCGCGCATCCACACCTTCATCGCCACCTCCGACATCCACATGGCGCACAAGCTGCGCATGGACCGTGCCGAGGTGCTGGCCACGGCCATCGACGCGGTGAAGCAGGCCGTGAGCCTGAGCCCCGACGTGGAGTTCTCGTGCGAGGACGCCACGCGCTCCGACCCGGCGTTCGTGGCCGAGGTCATCGGGGCGGCCATCGCCGAGGGTGCCGGCACCATCAACATCCCCGACACCGTGGGCTACACCATGCCCACCGAGTTCCAGCGGTTCCTGCTGGAGCTCTACGAGCGCGTGCCGTCGCTTGAGGGCGTGACCCTGTCGGTGCACTGCCACAACGACCTGGGCCTGGCCGTGGCCAACTCCCTGGCCGGCCTCGAGGTGGGCGCGCGTCAGGTGGAGGTGTGCGTGAACGGCATCGGCGAGCGCGCGGGCAACGCCAGCCTGGAGGAGATGGCGATGATCCTGCGCACGCGCGCCGAGGACCTGGGCGGGCTGTGGTCGGGCGTGGACACCACCGAGATCACGCGCGCCAGCCGCATGGTCAGCCGTCTCACCGGCTACGAGATCCAGCCCAACAAGGCCATCGTGGGGCGAAACGCGTTCGCGCACGAGGCGGGCATCCACCAGCACGGGGTGCTGGCCAACCCGCTCACGTACGAGATCATGGATGCCCAGAGCGTGGGGCTCACGCAGAGCGAGCTGGTGCTGGGCAAGCACTCGGGCCGCCACGCCCTGCGCCAGGCGCTGACCGACCTGGGATACGAGCTCGACAAGGACGCGCTGAACGAGGCCTTCCGCCGGTTCAAGGAGGTGGCCGACCGCAAGGGCGAGCTCACCGCCATGGACCTGGAGGCCCTCATGGAGGACGAGATGCGCGTGGACCACGAGCACTCGCTGGAGCTGCGCGAGATCGCCTTCTCGGGCGAGTCGGGCGAGAAGGCCGGCGCCCGGGTCACGGTGCGCGGCGCCGATGGCGCTGAGTACCAGGGCGAGGGCGCGGGCGACGGCCCGGTGGCGGCCATCATCGGGGCCATCGACGCGGCGGTGGGATCGGCGGGCACGCTCCTGGAGTACTCGGTGTCCGCCGTCACCGACGGCCCCGATGCCCTTGGCGAGGCCCGTGTGCTGTGCCAGCTGAACGGACGGCAGTTCACCGGCCAGGGCGTGTCGCCCGACGTGCTGGAGGCCAGCGCCATCGCGTACCTTCGGGCCGTCACGGCCAGCAGGAACGCGGACGCGACCCAGAGGATGGCCGAGAGCGGCGTCTAGCCGCCGGCCGGAGACCACGGAGGAGTTGGCAGTGGGCAAGACCCTGTTCCGAAAGGTGTGGGACCTCCACGAGGTCGTCCCCGAGGGCCCCGAGGGCCCGGCGATCCTCTACATCGACCTGCACCTGGTGCACGAGGTCACGTCGCCCCAGGCCTTCGACGGCCTGCGCATGGCGGGCCGCCCGGTGCGCCGTCCAGACCGCACGCTGGCCACGGTGGACCACAACGTGCCCACCGTGGGCCGCGAGCGGGGCATCGAGGACGAGCTCTCGCGCCTGCAGGTGGAGGCCCTCGAGAAGAACGCCGCCGAGTTCGGCATCCCGCTGTTCTCGCTCACCAGCCCCCGCCAGGGCATCGTGCACGTCATCGGCCCCGAGCTGGGATACACGCAGCCCGGCATGACGATCGTGTGCGGTGACAGCCACACCTCCACCCACGGGGCCTTCGGCGCGCTGGCCTTCGGCATCGGCACCAGCGAGGTGGAACACGTGCTGGCCACGCAGACGCTGCCCCAGGGCATGCCACGCACCATGCGCATCAACTTCGAGGGCGAGATGCCCGTGGGCGTGGTGGCCAAGGACCTCATCCTCGGCGCCATCGGGCAGATGGGCGTGTCGGGCGCGCAGGGCCACGTGGTGGAGTACGCGGGCTCGGCCATTCGCGGGCTCTCCATGGAGGGCCGCATGACAGTGTGCAACATGTCCATCGAGGGCGGGGCGCGCGCCGGCATGGTGGCGCCCGACGACACCACGTTCGCCTACGTGGAGGGCCGCATGGCCGCACCGGAGGACTTCGCCGAGGCAGTGGAGCGCTGGCGCGAGCTTCCCAGCGACGCGGACGCCGAGTTCGACCGCGAGATGCACGTGGACGTGCCGTCACTGGCACCCCAGGTGACGTGGGGGACCACGCCGGGGATGGTGGCGCCCATCACGGGCCGCGTGCCCACGCCGGAGCAGTACGACGACCCCACCGACCAGGAGGCCGTGCGCCGCTCCCTGGAGTACATGGGCCTGGATGGCGGAGAGGCAATGGAGGACATCGCCATCGACACGGTTTTCCTGGGCTCGTGCACCAACGGCCGCATCGAGGACCTGCGCGCCGCTGCCGCCGTGCTGGAGGGGCACCGCGTGAAGGACGGCATCCGCGCCATGGTGGTGCCGGGCTCCATGGCGGTGAAGGCCCAGGCCGAGGAGGAGGGCCTCGACGGCGTGTTCCGCGCCGCGGGCTTCGAGTGGCGTGATGCCGGGTGCTCCATGTGCCTGGGGATGAACCCCGACATCCTGCAGCCCGAGGAGCGCGCCGCCTCCACGAGCAACCGCAACTTCGAGGGTCGCCAGGGCAAGGGCGGCCGCACCCACCTGGTGAGCCCCGCCATGGCCGCAGCCGCGGCCATCACCGGCCACCTGGTGGACGTCCGCACGTTCGACGCCGCCCTCGTGGGCGCATAGGGGAGGCCCCGATGGACCCCATCACCATCGTCAAGTCGAAGGTGGCCCCGCTCGACCGGGCCGACGTCGACACCGACCAGATCATCCCGAAGCAGTTCCTCAAGCGCGTGGAGCGCACCGGGTTCGGCGAGTTCCTGTTCTTCGACTGGAAGGACGAGGACTTCTACATCCTCGACCGCCCCGAGTACGCGGGCGCGCGCATCCTGGTGGCCGGGCGCAACTTCGGCTGCGGGTCGTCGCGCGAGCACGCCCCGTGGGCCATCCAGGACTATGGGTTCGACGTGGTCATTGCGCCGTCGTTCGCCGACATCTTCCGCACCAACTGCACCAAGATCGGCATGCTGCCGGTGGTGCTGCCCGAGGACGACGTGCGCACCATCATGCGCGAGGCCATCGACCAGCCCGGCACCGAGATGACGGTGGACCTGGAGGAGTGCGTGGTGGCATTCCCCGACGGGCGCACCGTGGAGTTCCACATCGAGGACAGCGTGCGTGACCGCCTGCTGAACGGCTGGGATGACATCGGCCTCACCATGCTCAAGGACGCCGACATCGCCGCCTACGAGGCCACGCGGGAGCGGCAGGGCCCCGTCACCACGATCCTGCTCTGAGCCCGGGCCGGACGCGAGACCAACGAAGGGACGCACATGCGTGAGGTGAAGGTCGTGCTGCTGCCGGGAGACGGCATCGGACCCGAGGTCATCGGCGAGGCACGTCGGCTGGTGGACCACGTGGCGCACATGGACGACATGCAGGTGGACTGGGACTCCCACGCGGTGGGTGGCTGCGCCATCGATGACTACGGCACGCCCCTGCCCGACGGCGTGATGGAGGCTTGCGCCGCCAGTCATGCGGTGCTGCTTGGCGCGGTGGGCGGCCCCAAGTGGGACACCACCAACCCCGACGACCCGCGCCCCGAGCAGGCGCTGCTGGCGCTGCGCGCGGGGTTGGGGCTGTTCGCCAACCTGCGCCCCGTCAAGCCGATTCCGTCGCTGTACGAGAGCAGCCCGCTGCGCACCGAGCGCATCGAGGGCACCGACCTGCTGGTGGTGCGCGAGCTCACCGGCGGCATCTACTTCGGCACCAGCGGCCGCGAGGGCGACAGCGCCTTCGACACCTGCACCTACAGCCGCGAGGAGATCCGCCGCGTGGCCGAGGTGGCCTTCGAGTCGGCCATCGCCCGGCGCGGCAAGGTGACCAGCGTCGACAAGGCCAACGTGCTGGAGAGCTCGCGCCTGTGGCGTGATGAGGTGAACCGCGTGGCCGCGGAGCACCCCGACGTGGAGCTGGAGCACATGCTGGTGGACAACGCCGCCATGCAGCTGGTCAGCCGGCCGTCGGACTTCGACGTGATCGTCACCGAGAACATGTTCGGCGACATCCTGTCGGACGAGGCAGCCATGATCAGCGGGTCGATCGGCCTGCTGCCCTCCGCCAGCCTGGGCGGGCACGGCCCGGGGCTGTACGAGCCGGTCCACGGATCGGCTCCGGACATCGCCGACATGGGGATCGCCAACCCGATTGCCACCTGCCTGTCGGCGGCCATGATGCTGCGCTACTCGCTGGATGCCCCCCACGGGGCCCAGGCCATTGAGGACGCGGTGGACCAGGTGCTGGGCACGGGCCACAGCACGCGCGACCTGGGCGGCACCTGCTCCACCCACGAGATGGGTGATCTGCTCATATCCGCCGCGGGCTAGACTCCTCCGGACGCCGTCCGGCCGGCACCGCCTCCAACCCGAAGGGCACGCACGCATGCAGGAAGCCGAGAAGATCTGGATGAACGGGTCGCTCGTGGACTGGCACGACGCCAAGGTCCACGTGCTGTCCCATGGCCTGCACTACGGCTCGTCGGTCTTCGAGGGCATCCGGGCGTACGACGCCGAGGGCGGCACGGCGGTGTTCCGGCTGCAGGACCACCTGCAGCGCCTGGAGCGCTCGGCCGGCCAGTACTTCATGGAGATCCCCTACTCGGTGGAGGAGATGCGCCAGGCGGTGCACGGGGTCATCTCATCCAACCAGCTGGGTGCCTGCTACATCCGGCCCATCGTGCTGCGCGGGTACGGCGTGATGGGACTGTTCCCGCTGGAGGCGCCGGTCGATGTGTCCATCGCCGCCTGGTTCTGGGGCGCATACCTGGGCGAGGACGGCCTGCGCAACGGCATCGACGCCAAGATCTCGTCGTGGCGGCGCATCGGAAACAACACCATCCCGCCCACGGCCAAGGCGGGTGGCCAGTACCTCAATTCCATCCTGGCCAAGATCGAGACCCACAAGGCGGGCTACGCCGAGGCCATCATGCTCAACGAGCAGGGGATGGTGGCCGACGGCTCCGGCGAGAACATCTTCGTGGTCAAGGACGGGCTCATCACCACGCCGCCGGTGTCAGCCGCCATCCTCAAGGGCATCACGCGTGACTCCATCATGGAGATCGCCCGCGCCGAGGGGTACGACGTTGTGGAGCGCGACATCGCGCGCGCCGAGCTGTACACCGCCGATGAGGTATTCGTCACTGGCACCGCCGCCGAGGTGTGCCCCATCCGCTCGGTGGATGACCATCAGATCGGCCCCCCCGGCGACATCACGCGCCACCTCCAGAAGGTGTTCGAGGACGTAATCCACGGCCGCGACGCCCGGTGGGCGCACTGGCTGGACTACGTCACGGCCCCGGCGCCGGCGGGCTGATGGAGCGCATCCTCCTCTACGACACCACGCTGCGCGATGGCATGCAGCGTGAGGGCATGAGCCTCTCGGTGGGGGAGCAGCTGCACGTGGCGCTGCGCCTGGCCGACATCGGCATGGACGTCATCGAGGCGGGCTTCCCGTCGTCCAACCCCAAGGACTCGCAGCTGTTCGACCTGCTGGAGCGGGAGGACCTGGGCAGCACCCGCATCGCGGCCTTCGGCATGACCCGGCGCCGCGACACCGACCCGGCCGACGATCCGGGCCTGCGCATCATGGTGGAGTGCTTCGCCCCGGTGGCCACCATCGTGGGCAAGACCTGGGACCTGCACCTGCAGAAGGTCACCAAGGTCTCCCGCGAGGAAAACCTGAAGATGATCGGCGAGTCGGTGGCGTTCCTGCTGGCCCAGGGCAAGGACGTGTTCTACGACGCCGAGCACTTCTTCGACGCCTACCGCGAGCACCCGGACTACGCCATCGAGTGCCTGCGCGCCGCGCATGGCAATGGCGCGTCGTGGCTGGTGCTGTGCGACACCAATGGCGCCACGCTTCCCATGGACGTGGAGCGCATCACCGGCGAGGTGGTGGCGGCCCTGCCCGACGCGGCGATCGGCATCCACACCCACAACGACGCCGAGTGCGCCGTGGCCAATTCGCTGGCCGCCGTGCAGCAGGGCGCGCGCCAGGTGCAGGGCACCATCAACGGGTGGGGGGAGCGCTGCGGTAACGCCAACCTCATCTCCATCTCGCCCTCCCTGGCGCTGAAGATGGGCTTCGAGGTGCTGCGCCCC
>JADHKZ010000066.1 GCA_016780995.1 Thermoleophilia bacterium
CCAGATGCCGTCGGCCGACATGGAGTCGCCCTACCGCATGATGCGCGAGGTGGCGCCGTACCACGTGCTGCTGGACGACCCGGACGAGGCCTACGACCAGATCGACTGGCTCCTGCTGAACGTGCAGGAGGACATGCTGCCCGGGTACATCGAGCTGGCGCGCGACATGATCAACGCGGTACCCGCGGCCCCGCACCCGGTCACGCGCGCCGGCGAATCGCTGGTGCCCATGGAGCGCATCCAGGCCGCGGCCACCGACGTGATCGCGCGCATCAACGCGGCGAAGCGGCCCATCATCTGGGTGGGCCACGGCGCGCGCAGCATGAACTACGGCGAGAGGCTCATGGCCTTCGCCCACGCCACCGGGATGCCCATGGTGGAGTCGGTCATGGGCAAGGGCGCGGTGGATGAGAGCGACCCGCTGGTGCTGGGCGTCTACGTGGGTGCGGGGTCCACGCAGGAACTGCGCAAGTACGTGGAGTCGGTGGACCTGGTGGTGGAGGTGGGCGTGAGCATCAACGACATCACCACCGGCGCGTTCACGGCATCCATCCCGCCGGAGAACCGCATCCACATGAGCGCCATCGGCACCAAGGTCGAGCACCGCTTCTACAAGGGGGTGGACCTGGCGGGCATCGCCCACGCGCTGGAGCGCCGCATCGGCGAGATCACGCGCAACGCGGTGCCGGAGGACCTGCCCCATGCCTGGGCGCACGAGGTGGCCGACGCCGCGCGCATCACCACGGGCGTGGTGGCCGACCGCCTCCAGCGCTTCGTGCAGCCGTCGGACATCGTGGTGTGCGACGTGGGCGTGGGTGCCCACCTGGCCATGGACGCGCGCCTCAACCGCGCCGGCCAGTTCCACATCGCCCGCCTCTACGTGGGGATGGGCTTCGCGGTGCCGGCGGCCTACGGCGCCGCGCTGGCCCGCGGCAAGGGCCGGCCCATCGTCCTGGTGGGCGACGGATCGTTCCAGATGACCGGGTTCGACCTGTCCACCGCAATCCGCGAGGGCGTGGCGCCGATCGTGCTGGTGCTGGACAACCACGGCTACGGCGCGGAGCGCAGCATCCACGACGGCGACTTCAACGACATCGCGCAGTGGGACTACGCCGCGGTGGGCGCCGTGGTGGGCGCCGTGGGGCTGGAGGCCACCACCCCCGCCGAGCTGGACGACGCCCTGGCGCGCGCCCGGGAGGACCGCGACACGGCGTACATCATCGCGGTGGACCTGGACAAGATGGACGTACCGCGCGGCCTGAAGGCCCTGGGCGAGGGCCTGGCGGAACTCATGGGCTGAGCCCCGGGTTTGCTACCTTCCCCGCGGCCGTGAGGCGGTGGGGGATCGTCTAGCTGGTAGGACACTGGGTTCTGGTCCCAGGAGCGGGGGTTCGAGTCCTCCTCCCCCAGTCACTTCACGACCGGCGCGCCATTCGCAATAATAGCCGTCAGCAGCACCCATGCAGTACCCCGCAGGACCTCGTGGCGCATTCGTCTAGGGGCCTAGGACGCCGCCCTCTCACGGCGGTAACACGGGTTCAAATCCCGTATGCGCTACCTCACCACTGACGCGGCCATCCGGCCGCGTCAGTCGTTTCATGGCCCACCCACCACACGCCGCCCTCCGCCTGCTCCGAAATCGCGACGTGTCGCGACTGCTCGGCGCGCAGCTGCTGAGCACCCTCACGTTCGGCGTGGTGGCGGCGGCGCTGGGGTGGCAGGCCTACGAGCGCACCGGCAGCGCCCTGACCCTGGGAATCATCGGGCTGGCCGAGTTCCTGCCCGCCCTGGTGTTCGCGCTGCCGGCCGGGCAGATGGCCGACCGCCTGGACCGCCGGCTGGTGTCGGCCACGGGCATGTGCATCGTGGTGGTGGTGTCCGTCGCGCTGGCGCTGAATGCGGCGTCGGGCGACACCTCCGCCATGCCCCTCTACCTCATGGCGGCGGGCCTGGGGGTGGGCCGGTCGTTCGCCAGCGCCGCGTTCACGCCCATGCTGGCAGCCGCCGTGCCATCGGCGGCGCTGCCGCGCACGATGGCCATGTCGTCGTCCACCTGGCAGGGGGCCCTCATCTTCGGGCCGTTCATCGGCGGCCTGCTGCAGGCATGGGGCAACGTGCCGCCATATCTCTTCGCCGCCGCGCTGGACCTGGTGGCGATCGCCCTGGTGCTCACCGTCACCCGGCGCGTGGGCACCGAGCACCGGGCATCGGTGACCGGGCCGCCCACCATGCGCGACGCCACCGCCGGTCTCCGGCTCATCCGCCACACCCCCGCGCTGCTGGGGGCCATCAGCCTCGACCTGGTGGCGGTGCTGTTCGGCGGTGCCACTGCCCTGCTGCCCATCATCGCCAGCGACATCCTGGGTGTGGGCGCGGTGGGCTACGGCGTACTGCGCGCGGCCCCGGGCATCGGCGCGGTGATCGTGGGCCTCGTGCTGGCCGGGCGCCCCATACGCCGCCAGGTGGGCCCCGTGCTCCTGCTGTCGGTGGCGGGCTTCGGGGCCTTCACCATCCTCATGGGGGTGTCCACGTCGTACTGGCTGTCGTTCGCCGCACTGGTTCTGCTGTCGGGCAGCGACATGGTGAGCGTGTACGTGCGCTCCACGCTCACCCCGCTGCTCACCCCCGCGCACCTGCGCGGGCGCGTGGTGGCGGTGGAGCGGGTATTCGTGGGGGCATCCAACGAACTTGGCGCGTTCGAGAGCGGCCTCCTGGCGCAGTACATCGGCACGGTCCCCGCCATCGTGGTGGGCGGCGGGGTGTCCATCGGCGCCGCGGGCCTGTGGGGCCTGTTCTTCCCCGGACTCAGGAAGATCGACCGCTTCGAGGACATCACCCCCGCGCGTGATCCGGACGCACCGCCTCGCGGATGAGCGCGGCCGTGCCCGAGGGGTCCTCGCGAAGGAAGAAGTGCCCGCCGAGGTCGACGGGCACGATCTCGAACCGGTGCCCGTAGGCGTCCACCACCTCGGGTGCCAGCAGGCAGCGTGACGCGCATGCGGTGACCGACAGCCCGAGCGCCCCCGCGCGCCCCAGCGCGGCGTCCATGTCCCAGGTCAGGAGGCCCGCCAGCATGCGCACGCCCACCACGGGGTCCATCTGCGCCATCTCGTCGGCCACCTGACGGGTGATCGCCGGATCGGTGCCGGGGCCCGCTGCGCGCTCGCACAGGGCGCGCACCGCTCCGGGGAAGTCCTCGCGGAATGGCGCGAGCACCCGCTCGGCCGCGTCGGGCGGGATGCGCGGGTACATGTGCATGAATGTGAGGCCATCGAGGGCCACCACCCTGCGCCCGGCGCCGGCCAGCACGGCCTCCACGGCCACCGCCGCGCCGGCCGAGTGCCCGACCAACGCGCAATCGCGCATGCCCTCGTCGGCCGCGATGGCCTGCACGATCGCGGCGAGGTCGTCGATGGGCCAGTACTCGAGGTCGGACGTGGAGTCCCCGTGCCACGGGAGGTCAAGCGCGAGCACGCGGTGATCGCGCGCGAGGTCGGCCATGATCGGCGCGAAGTCCGACCGTCGGCAGGCCCAGCCGTGGATCAGCACCACGGGCGGACCCTCCCCCGCCACGTCATATGCCACCCGGGCGCCGGGGAGGTCGCGGTACGCCATGGCGGGACGGTAACAGCGACCTTGCCCTAGGTGCGCCGCAGGCACTACGGTCGTCCCATGCGCGTGGGCATCCTCACCGGAGGGGGCGACTGCCCCGGGCTCAACGCGGTCATCCGCGCGGTGGTGAAGGTGGGCTCGCGCCGCTTCGGGCATGAGCACGTGGGGATCCTGCGCGGCTGGAGGGGGCTCATCGAGGGCGACACCATCCCCCTCGCCCCCATCGACGTGAGCGGGGTGCTGGCCCGCGGCGGCACCATGCTCAAGAGCTCACGCACCAACCCGTTCCGGGACGAGGACGCCACGGCGGCCGCGCTGGAGGGATTCCGGCGCATCGGGATCGACGCCCTGGTGGCGATCGGCGGCGAGGACACCCTGGGTGCCGCCAACCGGCTGCACGCCGAGCACGGCGTGCCCGTGGTGGGCGTGCCCAAGACCATCGACAACGACCTCTCGGGAACGGACTTCACGTTCGGCTTCGACACCGCGGTGCAGATCGCCACCGAGTCAATCGACCGCCTGCACACCACGGCCG
Organism: Thermoleophilia bacterium; assembly: GCA_016780995.1. Lineage (GTDB taxonomy): Bacteria > Actinomycetota > Thermoleophilia > Miltoncostaeales > Miltoncostaeaceae > SYFI01. The sequence continues at coordinate 4,148 of JADHKZ010000066.1, forward strand.
AGAGCCATGACCGGGTGATGGTGGTGGAGGTGATGGGCCGCCACGCCGGGTGGATCGCGCTCTACTCCGGGCTCGCCGGCGGGGCCGATTACATCCTCATCCCCGAGAAGGCGCCCGACATCCCCGCGCTGCTGGAGTCGGTGGGCACCCGCCACCAGCGCGGGCTCGACTACTCGATCGTGGTGGTGAGCGAGGGCGTGGACCTGGGTGACCAGGGGCCGAGCGGCGACGTGGACGAGTTCGGCCACGCGCGCCTGGCGCAGCAGGGGGTGGGCGACCGCCTGGGGGTGATCCTGCGCGAGGCCACCGGGTACGACACGCGCGTGACGGTGCTGGGGCACGTGCAGCGGGGCGGCACGCCCACGGCCCGCGACCGCGTGCTGGCCACCCGGTTCGGCACCCGTGCGGCCGAGATGGTGCAGGAGGGGCTGTTCGGCCGCATGGCATCTCTGCGCGGCGACCTGGTGGCAGACGTGCCGCTGGCCCAGGCCGTGGGCACGCTCAAGACCGTGCCGCCCGGGTACTACGACCTGGCCACGCCCTTCTTCGGGTAGCGCGGTGGCGGGGGCGCCTCAGCGCGCCGCGGCCACGCAGTCCACGCCGGCGGGAACGCCCGTGGGCACCGTGAAGTTGGCCAGGCCCACCTGCTTCCACGCGCCGCCTGAATCGCGCAGGTAGGTGAGCAGGCGCGGGGTGGCGAGCGTGCGGTACTTCCTGCCCTCGATCGTGATGTCCGATGCCACGGCGTCGTATGACGCCACCAGCACGTCGCCGTTGCGGGTGATGGCCGGGTTGCGCACCTCATAGGCCTTGGCGGGCTTCCACTCGATGGTGTCGTCACCGTCGGCGCTCGGCCATCCCCGGCCGTCGGCCAGCTGGATCTGCCCCTCAGGGCTGCGCGCGCCGGGGTTCCTCACCTTGCCGGTGGTGATGTCGCGCCACTGGGCGACGAGTGACTCGCCCAGCCGGGTGTCGGCCGCCGAGGTGTCCGGCCGCACCTTGGCCACGGGGATGGGGTCCTGCTCGCAGATGGCCGCCACAGGGGTGACGAAGTTGGCGTGGCTCACCACCACCCAGTGGCCGCGCTGCTCATCCCAGCGGAACACCGCCAACTGCGGTGTGGCCTCATCGGTGAGCACCGCGCCGGCATCGGGCACGGTGGCGTCGGGCGTGCTGAGGACGTAGCGCACCACCTTCACGTCGGGCCGTGGCTGCGTGGTGACCACGTTCGACACCTCGACGGCGTCGAAGTCCGGGGGCACGTAGTCGTCGCGCACATAGCGCTCTCCGCCCGCGCGCTGCAGCTGGAAGGCCGGGTCGAGGTAGGGCCGCACGAACGCGATGCCATCCTTCACCTGCTGGGGCGTGGCGGTGCGCACGCCATCGTCGCTACCCGTCCTTCCCACCAGCGACGGCCACGCGTAGGCGAGCGCCTCGCCGCTGGCGTCACGATCGGCGAATGCCGCCACCGGGTCGGCCTTGGCGTCATCGGCCGACGTGCCCCCGCCGCAGCCGGCGACCAGCGCCGACGCGGCCACCACGAGGGCCAGGGCAAGGGCCAGGGGGTTCCTCATGGAGCGCACGTTGCAGGCACTCAGCGTGACCAAGGCGCTTGATTTCCGCGCGAGGGCCGGTGCTATGGTGCCCGCCCCGTGAGCAAGAAACTCATCATCTGCGAGAAGCCGTCGGTGGCCAGGGACGTGTCCGTGGCCCTGCCGGAGACCTTCACGCAGAAGGGTGATGCGTATGAGAGCGACCACTGGGTCATCTCATACGCGGTGGGTCACCTGCTCGAGCAGGTGGACCCGGACGCCTACGACGCCCGCTTCCGCAAGTGGACGTATGAGGACCTGCCCATCATCCCCCAGGAGTTCCGCTACCAGGCCCGCGACGCCCGGGCCGCCAAGCAGCTGGGCTCCCTGCACAAGCTCATGTCGCGCGACGACGTGTCCACCATCGTCAACGCGTGCGACGCCGGGCGCGAGGGCGAGCTCATCTTCAAGCTCATCCTGCAGAGCGCGTCCGAGAAGGCCCGCGCCAAGCCCGTGGAGCGCGCCTGGTTCTCGTCCATGACCAAGGCCGCCATCCAGGACGCCTTCCAGAACCTGCGCCCCGACAGCGACATGCGCAGCCTGGAGGACGCCGCCCGCGCCCGCAGCGAGGCCGACTGGCTGGTGGGCATGAACGGCACGCGTGCCGCCACCACCAAGGCGGGTTCCATCCGCCGCGTGCTGTCGCTGGGTCGCGTGCAGACCCCCACCCTGGCCATGATCGTGCGCCGCGACCTGGAGATCGCGGCGTTCCAGCCGCTGGACTACTGGCAGGTGGACGCCACGTTCACGGGGGCCGACTCGGACCTGCCGGCGATGTGGAACGACGTGGCGGGCACGCACCGCGACATGCTGTTCACCGACGGCGACGGCAAGACGTTCAAGGACCGCATCAACGCGGCCGACACGGCCGCGGGCATCGTGGACCTGGTCACGGGCGCCACCGGCACGGTCACCTCGGTGGATACCAAGCCGCGCACCGAGAACCCCCAGCTGCTCTACGACCTCACGGCGCTGCAGCGCGACGCCAACCAGCGATACGGGTTCTCGGCATCGCGCACGCTGGCGGCGGCCCAGAGCTGCTACGACGAGCACAAGGTGCTCACCTATCCGCGCACCAACAGCCGCTACCTCAGCGGCGACATGGTGGGCAGCCTCAAGGGCGTCGTGTCGCGCGTGGGGTCGGCCGACCCGCAGTACGCCGACGCGGCCCGGCAGGTGCTGGCCCTGGAGAAGCTGCCGCTTGGCCGCGTGGTGAACGATGAGAAGGTCACCGACCACCACGCCATCATCCCCACCGACGGCGACCACGACCTGAGCCGCCTGGGAAGCGACGCCCGGCGCATCTACGACATGGTGGCCCGCAGGTTCCTGTCGGTGTTCCTGCCGCCCGCGCGGCTGGAGGACACCACCATCGTCACCGACGTGCAGGGCCACACGTTCCGCAGCAGCGGCACGGTCATCGTGGAGCCCGGCTGGTACGCGGTGGACGCCATGCGCCGCCACCGGGTGGAGAAGCAGGCGCAGGCCGAGCAGGCGGTGAACGAGGACGGCGAGGTGGAGGCCAAGGACCGCACCCTGCCATCGGTCACCGTGGGGCAGTCGCTTGTGTGCGCCCGCGCGGAATCGCTGGCCAAGAGCACCAAGCCGCCCGCGCGCTTCAACGAGGGCAGCCTGCTCAAGGCCATGGAGACGGCCGGCAAGCTGGTGGACGACGACGAGGCTGCCGAGGCAATGAAGGACGGTGGCCTGGGCACCCCGGCCACGCGCGCCAACATCATCGAGAGCCTCATCGACCGCGAGTACGTGGAGCGCGAGGGCAAGCAGCTGCGCGCCACCGACAAGGCCATCGGGCTCATCACCATGCTGGGTGATCACCTGCTCACCAGCCCCGAGCTCACGGGCCGGTGGGAGCAGAAGCTCAACCAGATCCAGGCCGGCGGCGAGAGCCGCGGGGAGTTCGAGCGCGAGATCAAGGACTTCACGCGCCAGGTGGTGCAGTGGTTCGCCGACAAGAGCCGCGACGACCTGCGCGTGCAGCGCACCGTCATCGCGCCGTGCCCCATCAACCTGCCCGACGGCACCAAGTGCCAGGGCAACATCGTGGAGCAGCGCAAGAGCTACTCGTGCGACAGCTACCACGGCAAGGACGATCCGGGCTGCGGCTACACGCTGTGGAAGCAGATGGACAACCGCACCATCACGCTGGACGAGGCGAAGGAGTACATCGCCAAGGGCATCCAGTCGAAGGACCTGCAGGGCGAGCGCGAGGTGCTGGGCCCGTGCCCCACCGATGGCTGCGACGGCGAGATCGTGGAGCGCGGGCGCTCGTACGGCTGCACGTCGTGGAAGAGCAAGACCGAGACCGGCTGCGGATACGTCATCTGGAAGCGCGTGCGCGGTCGGCGCGATGAGGTGTCGCTGGACGAGGCCAAGGCCATGGTGGCCCGCGGGGAGACCAACGCCACCCCTCCTCGTGAGCCCGTGGCCGAGTGCCCCGTGCCCGGGTGCGGCGGCATGGTGGTGGAGCGCCCCAAGACCTACGGCTGCAACTCGTGGAAGAGCCCGCGCAACCGCGGATGCGGATATGTCATCTGGAAGCGCCCGAGGGGCTCCGAGCAGGACGTCACGGTGGACGAGGCCAAGGCGAAGATCGAGGCCGACCGCGCCGACCCGGAGGCCGCGGGCCTGGAGCCGGTGGTCGGGGGCCGCGCGGGCAAGGGTGCGCGCACCACACGCGGATCGGTGGACGCCGACGGGGCCATCGTGGCCCACCTCCTGCGCAAGGCCGTGTGGACCGGCCTGGACGGTGGCGACAAGGTCACCCTCGAGATACCGAAGGGCGCCCACCGGGGGCTCGACTCCGAGGTGGTCACCGGCCTTGGCCAGGGCCTCGGCCTTCGCTCCAAGCCCCTCAAGCTCTGGTGCAAGGTGACCGATGACGGCGCCGCTGCCGCCCGCGCCACGCTGGAGCGCAGGTTGCAGGACCGCATCCGCAAGGCGCTCGCGCCGTCGTCACGCCCCACGGTGGGCGCCGCCGCCTGACATTATCCCGGCGGCGGGGCGTTCGGTCCCCGCCCTGAACGGGAGGGTGCCATGGATGCCGATGAGGCAATCCGCCTGAGGCGCAGCGTCCGGTCCTACACCGACCAGCCGGTGAGCGACGCGGACATCGACGCCATCCTCCGGCTCGCCCTGCTCGCCCCCACGGGCGGCATGGCCCAGGCCTGGAGCTTCATCGTGGTGCGCGACCAGGAGTTGCGCGAGGCCGTCGCCGAGATCGTCATCCGCGGTGGCGCCAAGTACTTCGAGACCGTGCGTCCGGCGGGGCCGGACGTGAGCGCCGATGAGCATGCCGAGTGGGCGCGTGGCTACGCTGAGCAGGTGCTGGGCAACTACCGGCACGTGCCCGTGTGGATCGTGGGGATGGTGGTGCCTCGTCACGCATTTCCCGACGACCAGGCCGAGTGGGAGCGCGTGGCCGACCTGGTGTCGGTGGGCTTCGCCATGGAGAACCTGTTCGTGGCCGCCCGGGCGCGCGGCCTCGGCACCGTGCCCACCGTCTTCCACTGGTACGCCGAGGACGACTTCCGCGCGCTGCTGGACATCCCGGCCGAATTCGAGATCCCGGTCATCACGCCGCTCGGATATCCCACGGAATTTCCGGTGGGCCTGCCGCCCGCCATGGCGGCCAAGCGGCGCCCCTGGCGTACGCTGGTGCACGACGACCACTGGGGAAACCCGCGGTCATGACCCCCGCTCTCACCACCACGAAGGGACCAACGTGAACCAGATCAACAGGCGCAGGGTGGCGGCGGGTGCCGCCGCGCTGGCGCTGCTTGCCGGAGGCGGCGTGCTGGCCGGCTGCGGATCCGACTCGTCCAGCAGCGGCGCGGCCACCACCGCGGCCGCCGACACCTCCACGCTCCCCGCCAACGGGGTAGAGAAGCTCTCGGCGCAGGAGATCCTCGACGCCAGCCTCAAGGCGGCCAACGCGGCGGCGTCGGTCACCGTCACGGGTTCCATCACCCAGGAGGGCCAGGAGATCTCGCTCGATCTCGCCCTGGGCACGGATGCCGCGGACGGCACGTTCAGCGCGCAGGGCATCAATGCCGAGATCCGCGTGGTGGACGGCAAGAGCTACCTCAAGCTGAGCGGCGAGGACTTCGCCAAGATCGCGGGCCAGGACGACAACCCCGAGGTCGCCCAGGCGATCTCGTCACTGCTCGGCGACAAGTGGATCGCCGTGCCGGAGGACTCGGACGATGACGACCTCGCCGGCCTCGGCCAGTTCGGCCAGAAGGACTCCCTGCTCGAGGGCATCCTCCAGCCGGATGGCGCCGTCACGGTCAAGGGCACGGGCGAGGTGAACGGCACCCCGGTGGTGTTCCTCGACAGCTCGGACGGCGAGGGCACCCTGGCCATCCAGACCGTGGGCGAGCCCTACCCCATCCAGATCAAGGGCGCCGACAGCAGCAGCTCGGGCCAGATCGACTTCACCAACTGGAACGAGCCGATCAGCGTGACGGCGCCCACCGACGTGGTCGACCTCAGCGCGCTGGCGGACCTGGGCGGCTCCTCGAACTGAGGACAGGCGGCCCGTGCGCGCCGGCAGGCCGCGCACGGGCCGCATCATTGCGAGAAAAGGAACCGAAATGAACCCCCTGATGGCGCGCAGGATCTCTGCGGGAGCGGTTGCACTGTCTCTGCTGGCCGGCGGCGGAGTGCTCGCTGGCTGCGGATCGAGTTCGTCGAGCAGCGAGGGAACTGGCACGAGGGCAG
>JADHKZ010000067.1 GCA_016780995.1 Thermoleophilia bacterium
CGCGGCGGCCGTTGTCCGCGCGCAGGCGCAGCCGGTGCAGGTGGCGCGGCGGTTCAACCAGGTGCTGGAGGAGTCGACCGGCAAGCAGATCGACGAGGGCGTGCTGCTGGATGCGCTGGACCGCATGCAGCCCGCCACCACACTGGCCCCGGGATCGATGGAGCGAATGGTGCGCGCCGCCGACATCTCGGGGTACCTCGGGGGCCCCGTACCGCCCACCGCGCTGGTTCCGCGCCCCGGATGACGCGGGGACGGGAGGAGTCGGGCACCGCGCGTGGAAACGACAGGCGCACCGACCCACTTCCCGGAGGACGAGAGATGGCGCGTGACGCACGCGTTCTGGTGATGGCGAACCAAAAGGGCGGGGTGGCCAAGACCACCTCGACCCTCAGCCTTGCCGCCGCCCTCCACGAGAAGGGGCAGCGCGTGCTGGTGGTGGACCTCGACCCCCAGAGCAACCTCTCGATGAGCCAGGGGATCGACGTCGAGAACCTCCAGGACGGCATGTACGACGTGCTGGTGAAGGCGCTTCCCATCACCGACATCGTCCAGGTGCGCGAGATCGACGTCGCCCCGGCGGGCATTGAACTGGCCGGTGCCGAGCTGGCGCTGTCGGCCATGATCGGCCGCGAGCGCGCCCTGCAGCGGGCACTGCAGCCGGTGAGATCGCAGTACGACTACATCATCATGGACACCCCACCCTCGCTGGGGCTCCTGACCATCAACGCCTTCGTGGCCGCTCAGGGCGTCATCGTTCCGGTGCAGTGCGAGTACCTGTCGCTGCGCGGGCTTGCGCAGCTGACCCACACCATGGAGCAGGTGCGCGAGCACCTGAACCCCGACGTGCACATCTTCGGGATCCTCCCCACCATGTACGACGGCCGCACCATGCACTGCCGCGAGGCCGTGGACGTGCTCATCGACAACTTCGGCGATACGGTGTTCCGCACGCGCATCGGCAAGACCGTGCGCTTTGCCGAGGCCCCCGTGCAGGGCAAGAGCATCCTTGCCTACGACCCCTCGGGGCAGGCCGCGCGCTGGTACCGCCAGCTGGCCCGTGAGGTGCTGGAACGCGACGGCGCGTGGACCGATGACCTGGAGCGCGTGCGCCGTCCGGTGCGCGACGTGAGGCCGCAGTCCGGGCCGGGGCTTAGACTGGCCTCGTGAAGAAGCAGTCCATGCGCGAGGGTCCGCTGGCGGACCTGTTCCGGAGCACCACTCCCGGCGAGGGCGGTGCCCAGGGCCTGCAGTCCGAGGCACCGGCCGAGACCCGCCAGGAGGTCCCCCTGAGGGCAGAGGGCCAGGCGGTGGTGCGCGTGGTGGGCGTGGGCGGTGGCGGCTGCAACGCCGTGGACCGCATGATCGAAGCCGGCGTGCATGGCGTGGAGTTCATCGCCATCAACACCGACCGCCAGGCGCTCGACAGCAGCCGCGCCGACGTGGTGATCCCCGTGGGTGCGGAGGTGACCCGCGGCCTCGGCACCGGCGGCGACCCCGCGCTTGGCGAGATGGCCTTCCGCGAGAGCGAGGAGCACCTGCGCCGCGTGCTGCGCGGGAGCGACCTGGTGTTCATCGCGGCGGGCGAGGGTGGTGGCACCGGCACGGGCGGCGCGCCCATCGTGGCCAAGGTGGCACGCGAGCTGGGCGCCCTGGCCGTGGCCGTGGTCACTCGGCCCTTCGGCTTCGAGGGCAACAAGCGCGCGGGCACCGCCGACCAGGGCATCCACCACCTGGGCGAGGCGGCCGACACCGTCATCGTCATCCCCAACGACCGCCTCATGAGCGTGCTCGACCGGGGCACCAGCGTGGTGCAGGCATTCGCGGTGGCTGACGACCTGCTGCGGCAGGGCGTGCAGGGCATCAGCGACCTCATCACCCTTCCTGGGCTCATCAACGTCGACTTCGCCGACGTGCGCACCATCCTCAAGGACGCCGGCACCGCCCTGCTGGGCATCGGCTACGCCACCGGCGGCAGCCGCGCCACCGACGCGGCCACGGCGGCCATCTCGTCGGCCCTCCTGGAGACGCCCATCGACGGCGCCAAGGGCATCCTGCTGGGCATCACCGGTGGCCCCAGCATGTCGCTGATCGAGGTCACGGAGGCCGCGCAGGTAGTGGCCGACGCGGCCGACCCCGACGCCAACATCATCTTCGGGGCCACCATCGATGAGGACCTGGACGACCAGGTATGGGTCACGGTCATCGCCGCCGGCCTGTCGGGTACCCCGGCACGCAGCGGCGCCGCCGCCGTGCGCACCCCGGCAACGCGCGTGGAGCGCGGACGCCGCGCGCGGCCCGAGCCCGCTGCCGCCCTGGCCGCCTCGTCCAGCGACATCGCCGAGCCGCCCGAGGCCCCCGATCTCTCGGCCGACGTGCCGCCGCCCGTGGAGCCCAAGGCCCCTCCGGAGGCCCCGGCATCACTGGCCCCGGCCCCCGAGCCCAACCTCCCGGCCGCGCCCGCCGCGTCGCAGCCCACCCAGGTCACGCCCCCGCCGGATGAGTCCACGCGGCTCTTCGCGGTGGACGACGACCGGGGCTCCTCCGACCCGGACGACGGCCCGGCCGCCTAGGACGGCGCGCCCGGTGATCACGGGCGCGGTCGCGGCGGGGCACCCGCTGTCGGCGCGCGCGGGGGCGGATGCCCTCGCCGCCGGTGGTACCGCCACCGATGCCGTCATCGCGGCGGCACTCACCTCCGCCGTGGCCGAAGCGGTGCTCACCGGTCCCGGGGCGGGGGGGTTCCTGCTGGTGCGCCCGCCGGGCGGCCCGGCCACGCTGCTGGACTTCTTCGTGGGGGTGCCCGGGCTGGGTCCGGAGGGCCGCGCGCTCGACCCCTCCGACTTGCATGCCTTCACGGTGCCCTTCGGAACAGCGGAGCAGGTGTTCCACATCGGCCCGGCATCCGTGGCCGTGCCCGGCATGCTGGCCGGGCTGGATGAGGCATCGCGCCGGTTCGGCCGCCTGCCGCTGCGCGACCTGGTGGCGCCGGCCGTGCAGCTGGCCCGCGACGGCGTGAGGGTGGGGGAGGAGGCGGCCTACCTGCACGCCATCCTCGAGGAGATGCTGGGGCACACCCCGGCGTCGGCGGCGCAGTTCCAGCCCAGCGGGGGCACCGCCCAGGTGGGCACGCGCCTGGTGTTCCCCGACCTGGCCCGCACGCTCCAGCGGTTCGGCGACCAGGGCGCATCGGTGCTGTACGACGGCGAGCTGGGCGATGAGGTGGTGCGGTACCTGGCGGGGGAGGGCGGGTTGGTGACCCACGATGACCTCAGCGCCTACCGGGTGGTGGAGCGCCGCCCGGTGGAGGTGCGCTTCCGCGAGGTGACCGTGCTCACCAACCCGCCGCCCTCGGCGGGCGGGGTGCTCATCGCTGCGGCCCTCCACGCCATGGACGCGGGCCTGCCGCCGGGTGACGACGCGGCCTTCTACGCGGAGATGGCCCTGGCGCAGGCCGCGGCCAACGCGCTGCGCGGCCCGGGTTTCCACGACGGCCTGGCCGACGAGGACTTCCTGGAGCGCTTCTGGGCGGGCATGGCCGCGGCGGCAGCGCGCGGGGATGCGCCATCGCGGAAGCCCACCGGCACCACGCACGTGAGCGCCATCGACGCCGAGGGCGGCATGGCCAGCCTGTCGTCATCCAACGGATCGGGATCGGGCGTGATGGCGCCCGGCACGGGTGTGCTGCTGAACAACATGCTGGGGGAGAGCGACCTGAACCCCGGTGGGTTCGGCGGCACGCCGCCCGGCACGCGCATGACGTCGATGATGGCCCCCACGCTGCTGCTGCGTGGCGGGCAGCCGCTGGCGGCCGTGGGTTCGGCGGGGTCCAACCGCCTGCGGTCTGCGATCCTCATGGTGGTCGCCGGGATGGTGGACTCCGGGCTGGACCCCGCGCAGGCGGTGGCCCGGCCGCGTGTCCACCACGAGGGCGGCGGCGTGGACGTGGAGGGCGGCGTGCCGCGCGAGGCCATCGCGGCCCTGCGTGGCGCCGGCTTCGACCTGCGCCTGTGGGACCAGAGCAATCTCTACTTCGGCGGGGTCTCAGCGGTCGGCGCAACCGACCACGGGCTCCGGGCCGCGGGCGACCCGCGGCGCGGCGGGGGCGCGGCCGGGGTGGACGACCGGGGACGGGTGGTGGACCTGTGAGCACGAGGACCGTGACGGCGGGCGGCAGGACGTTGGAACTGGTGGCCGAGCCGCCGCGCACGTCGCTCACCGACGATGCCCACACGCTGTGGGGCTTCAACGTGCAGGTGCGCGAGGGTGACCAGGTGCTGGCCGTGAAGACCTGCTTCGTGGGGCGCGTGAGCGTGCAGGCGCGCCATCCCGAGGCGCTGCAGGGAACGGCCGAGGACATCGCCGCCGTGGTGCACGCCATGGCGTTCGACAAGATCGAGGAGGGCCTCGCCGGCGGCGAGGTGGACGACGCGCTGGTGTTCGCCTAGGCGCGGGCGCGCTCGGGGGGAGCGGGCTTCATGCCGCTGATCTCCACGGCCACCGCGATGGCGTCCTGGCGCTCGTCGTCGGGCGCCTCATCGGCGATGCGCCATGCCTCACGCGAGGCCCAGCGCAGCCGCTGGGCCTCGTCGGGCGTGCCCCGGGCGTCACGGGCCTGCTGCACCAGGCTCTCCAGCACGCGCATGCGCTCGCTCTTCGTGAGGTCGCTCTGGGTGTAGCCGCCGTCCTGGCGCATGAGGATCCAGAACACGAACACCAGCAGCGGGATCTTGATGCCCAGGAACACGATCAGCGCGCCCCAGGCCAGGGTCTCGGGGCCGAACGCAGCCCCGGCGAACGACGCCATGACGGTGCCGAGCACGATGGCACCGGCCAGGAATGCCACCACCGCCAGCGCGCGCCATCCGCGCAGGTCACCCTCGGTGTCGTAGAACAGGCGCACCACCCACGACTGGCGGGCGGCCTGCGCGCGGTCATCGCGTGTGATGCCCATCGGCGCCGACGCTAGCACCGGTCCGTCAGCCCGGGGCCAGTACGCGCCCGGGCACGCCCGCAACGGTGACGTCCGCCCCGTCGGGCACCTCCCGGCGCAGCATCCCCAGCCCCAGCCACCCGCCGTCGGGCGCCTGCGCCACGCTGGTCACCTGCCCCGGCGAGGCGCCGCCCCCCTGGCCGTCGATCGGGGATCCCGGCGGCACCGGCCCCTCCAGCAATATGCGCGCCAGGCGCCGGTTGGGGTGCCCGCGGTAGTGCAGCCGCGCCACGGTCTCCTGCCCCAGGTAGCAGCCCTTGTCGAACGACACGGCGTCGTCCAGCAGGGCCTCCTGCACCAGGGTCTTCTCGCCGGTGTCCACGCCGATCTCCGGGGCCGCGCGCTGCACGCGCAGCGCCTCCAGGGCCAGATCGTCCGACAGGGTGATGCCCCGCGCGGCCGCGACGGCCGCGGGGTCGTCGGCCAGCACCTCGATGGTGCCCGGGATCGCCCCCGGCACCTTCAGGTCGCCCGCGCCCTCCAGCGCACCGGCCAGGTCGTCCGTGGCCACCAGCACCCGGGCGTCCTCGGGGCCCAGCACCTCGGCGTCCTCCGACACGTGATGAGCGGCGATCACCTGCACGCCATCGCGGGCGGGAGGGGGGTCGAGGATGAGGGTGAACTCCTGGTCGCCGTCGCGCGCCACCGCCATGCGGGCCACCACGTGCCCATGGGTGGTGAGCACCAGTGATCGCACGGCACCGCCCACCGGCACCGCCTCGATGTCGGCCGTGAGCAGGCCATGCAGCAGGGCCATGGCGTCGGGCCCCTCCACCCACGCGATCCGCCGTGGCCGCACGACCGCGACGGGGCCTGTCACGGCAGCGCGACCTTCCCATTGGTGCGGGCGCGGGCCGCCGCGATGCGCTCGCGGTCGGCGCCCTCGAGCGCCGACGAGAGGATGTCGCGCACCATCCCCAGGCGCACCTCCTCGTCGCGGCACTCGAGCAGGTCCTGCTTGGGCTCGGCGGGCATCTCGATCATCCCGGCGATGGCGTATGACATCGGCACGTCATCGCGGATGGGCGGCGGCGTGCCCGACCCGGCGATCTCGGCCACCAACCGCTCGAACAGCTCGCGCACCTCGGCGCGGGCGGCATCGGGCGCGTCGGGCGCGTCGTCGCGCACGTCCTCCACCCACGCCGACAGGTACATGCGGCCGGAGGTCTCCTCCAGCACCCGTACCACGCGGCCGCCGGACACCGTGACGTTCATGCGGCCGTCCGCGAAACGGCGCCCCAGCCCCACGAACCGCGCGGTGCACCCGATGGGCGACGCCGTGCCGCCGTGGTCCTGCAGGATCACGAACGGGCGGTCGTCCAGCACGCAGTCGGCCATGAGCTGGCGGTACCGCGGTTCGAACAGGTGCAGCGGCGCCCGCTCCCCAGGCAGTAGCACCAGGCCCAGCGGGAACAGCCCGAGGTCGTCCAATTCGGCCATCGGCGGCGAGTGTAGCCTCCGTCCCGTGCCGCACGCACCACGCCTTCCGCAGCACCTGATCCGCCGCGACCTGGCCGCCGTGCCCCCCTACGTGCCCGGGCGCCCCCTGTCCGACCTGCAGCGCGAGCTGGGCGACGTGCCCATCACCAAGCTGGCGTCCAACGAGGGGCCGTACCCGCCGTTCCCTGCTGCGCTCCGGGCCATCGCCGACGCCGGCCCGGAGCAGAACCTCTACCCGGACCCCGGCGCATGGGCCCTGCGCGACGCCCTGGCCGAGCGCCATGGGGTGGACCCCGCGCTGGTGGTGGTGGGCAACGGGATGGACAGCCTCATCAAGCTGCTGTGCATGGCGCTGCTGGAGCCCGGCGATGAGATGGTGATGGGCTGGCCGTCGTTCGTGTCGTACCGGCAGGGCGCCACCATCCAGGGCGCCACCTTCACCGCCGTGCCGCTGCGCGATGACGGCTCGTACGACCTGCCGGCGCTGGCCGCCGCGGTGGGGCCGCGCACCAAGATGGTGGTGGTGGTGAGCCCCAACAACCCCACCGGCGGCACCGTGGGCGCGCGCGAGCTGGAGCAGTTCCTGGATGAGCTGCCGCCGCACGTGCTGCCCGTTGTGGATGAGGCCTACTACGAGTACCTGCCCGAGGGCGGGCATGACGGCATGGCGTTGGTGCGCGCCGGCCGCGGCCTGGTGGTGATGCGCACGTTCAGCAAGGCCTACGGCCTGGCCGGCCTACGCGTGGGCTGGATGGTGGGGCCGCCCGGCCTGCCCGAGGCCCTGGCCCCGGTGCGCAACGTGTTCGACGTGAACGCCGTGGCCCAGGCCGCCGCCGTGGCGTCGCTGGAGGACGCGCCGGAGCACATGCCCGGGCGCATCGAGGTGGCGTCGGCCGAGCGCGAGCGCATGGCCGATGGCCTGCGCGCGCTGGGCTTGCAGCCGCTGCCCTCGTCGGCGAACTTCGTGTTCGTGGAGGTGGGGGAGCAGCGCGCCGCGGCGCTGGACCGCGCGCTCACCGCGCGCGGGGTGATCGTGCGGCCCACCGCGGGGTTCGGCGCGCCCGGGGGCCTGCGCATCACCGCGGGCACGCCCGAGCAGACCGATCGCCTGCTGCACGCCATGGGGCAGGCGCTGGAGGAGACCGCGTGACCCCGGAGCAGGTGGTGGAGGGGGTGCTGGCGGGGCGGCGCCGCGCCATCGGCCGCGCCATCACCATGGCCGAGTCGCGTGGGAACGACGGCCGAGCCGTGATGCGCGCCCTGCACCCGCGCGGCGGGCACGCCCTGCGCATCGGGATCACCGGATCGCCCGGGGCGGGCAAGAGCACGCTGTCGGCGGCGCTGGTGCGCCACCTGCGCGCCGCGGGACGCACGGTGGCCATCGTGAGCGTCGACCCCACCAGTCCCTTCACCAACGGCGCCGTGCTGGGCGACCGCATCCGGCTGGTGGACCACTTCCTGGACGACGGGGTGTTCATCCGCTCCATGGCCAGCCGCGGCCACCTGGGCGGCCTTGCCGAGGCCACGGGCGACGCCCTGGCCATCCTCGACGCCGCGGGGTTCGACGTGGTCATCGTGGAGACCGTGGGCGCCGGCCAGAACGAGGTGGAGGTGCAGGCACTGGCCCACACCGTGGTGCTGGTGCTCATGCCCGGCAGCGGCGACGCCATCCAGGCCATCAAGGCCGGGGTCATGGAGATCCCCGACGTCATCGTCATCAACAAGTGCGACCGTCCGGGCGCCGACATCCTGGCCGGCGAGGTGGAGTCGGCCCTCACGCTGGTGCCCCCGGACGGTTGGGTACCCTCGGTCATCCTCACGCAGGCGCTCGAGGGGCAGGGCGTGGAGGAGGCCTGGGCCGCGGTGGAGCGCCACCAGGAGAACCTGCGGCAGTCGGGCCGGGCCGATGAGCGGGCCCGCGACGGCATGCGTCGTCACCTCACGTCGTTGGCCCTGGAGCGCCTGGCCCGTGACCTGGCCGAGCGCATCGACGACGCCCGCCTTGACGCCCTGGCCGACCAGGTGGTGGGCCGCCAGGTCGACCCCGCGACCGCCGTGGACAGTATCCTCGGGACGACCACCTCCGAGGAGGCCTGATGTCGCGGAATGGCACAAACGGGAAGGCGATCGCGGCCGTGGTGGCGGTGATCATGCTGGTCTGGTTCATCGCGGCCAACTCGCAGCAGGTGCAGGTGACCTGGTGGGTGTTCGACACCTCCACCAGCCTGTTCGTGGTCATCCTCATCTCGGCGCTGCTGGGCGCGGGCATCACGTACTTCCTCACGCGCGTCCGCCACCGCCCGTCGCGTGACGACGCCCATGCGGAGCGCCCGTGACCACCGCCCGCGAGCCGCTGTCGCGCGAGCGCGTGGTGGAGGCCGCCCTGGCGGTGATCGACCGCGCGGGCATCCAGGGCTGCAGCATGCGCGCCGTGGCGGGCGAGCTGGGCGTGGAGGCCATGTCGCTCTACCACCACGTGCCCGGCGGCAAGGACGAGATGCTGGACGGCGTGGTGGCCCTGGTGCAGACCGGGTTCGTGGATGAGCTCGACACCACCGGTGACTGGCGCATCGACATGGGCCTGTTCTCCCGCGCGTACCGGGCCGCCCTCACGCAGCACCCCAACTTGGTGGCGCTCATCGCCGCGCGTCCCTCGGTGGCGTATCGCAGCAGCACGGGGCTGGTGGGCAGCCTGTTCGACGCCATGGAGGACGCGGGATTCAGCCGCGAGGACGCCCTGCGGGCCGTGCGCGTGGTGTCGCGCTGGACCATCGGGTTCACCCTGGGCGAGGCATCCGCCGTGGAGGACGGCGAGTCGGCCGAGGAGTTCGACGAACCGTTGCTGGTGGAGGTATTCACCGACATCGCCCGCGGCGAGGACGACGTCTTCGAGTTCGGGCTGGAGGCCCTGCTCGACGGCCTGGAGGCCCGGCTCAGCGCGTAGGGGTCAGCGGGCCCGGATGGTCACGTCACCGGCGGATGCGCTGGCGATGATCACGCGCGACGACGACGGCGTGTCGGCGATGCCCTCCAGGTTCACCGCGCCGGCGCCTGCGCCGGCATCGATGCGGTAGTCGCCCCGTGGCACCACGATGGTCACCCCGCCCGCGGTGGTGGAGGCCTCGATGCGCTGCGGGGCCCGGTCGGCCTCCACGCGCACGTCGCCCGCGGTGCTGGATGCCCGTATGTCATCCGCGCGCGACCTCAGCACCGCCACGCCGCCCGCGGTGCTCTGCGCCACCACGGCGCCCGCGGTACCGGTGACCATCACCGATCCCGCCGTGCTGGTGGCGCGCACCGCGGCCGATGGCGGCGTGACCACGTCGAAGTCCACCGAGCAGCCGGTGAGCACGCCCAGGGTGGGGCAGTCGGTGTCGAGCACCACCTTGCCCGCGGTGGCCGAGGTGGTGGCCTCGGGG
>JADHKZ010000002.1 GCA_016780995.1 Thermoleophilia bacterium
CATCATCCGCCATGGCCTGCAGCGGGATCCACTCCGGAATGTCCATTCGCGCCATGGCGACAGGCTACCGTGACGGCCATGGCACCCCTGCTGCCCGAGCACCTGCTCCCCGACCCCGCGCGGGCCATGTGCGCGTGGATCGACGAGGCGCGGGCCACCCGCCAGCCGCAGGCGATGGCCATGACGCTCGCCACCAGCGGGACGGACGGACATCCCTCTGCGCGCATGGTGTTCGTGCGCGGGTGGGATCCCGGCGGGCTGGAGTGGATCACCGACGGAGCGTCGCGCAAGGCGCGCGAGCTCGCCGCCCAGCCGCACGCGGCCGGGGTGTTCCTGTGGGCGGGCCTGGGACGCCAGCTGCGCGTGGAGGGTCCGGTGCACCTGCTGCACCCCGAACGGGTGCAGGAGCACATGGCGCGCAGGCGCCCGGCCACCCGCGCCGCCGCGCGCGCATGGCGACAGGGCGAGCGATTGGAATCGCGTGCCGACCTGCACCGGCGCCTGGCCCAGGCCCGCGTGGACGATGACGCCGGCGGGGTGCCCCCGGGGTGGCTGGGCCACCGCCTCCAGCCGCACGTCCTGGAGTTCTGGCAGGAGGATCCCGACGGCCTGCACGACCGCCTGCGCGCCACCCGGCAGGGCGACCACTGGCACATGGAGCGGCTGGCGCCCTAGCCATCCGGACGGGATTCCCACGCGGTTGCGGCAAACCCGAAACACGGAGCCGTAGGACACCCGAATTGAGGGGTGGTGGGACACCTCATAGGTTGCGCCCATGATGACCTCCCTGGGCAGCGGCATCGCGATCGGATACCTCATCTTCGTGGTGCTGGGCCTCATCATCTCCATCGCCATCCTGTGGTCCACGCGGGCGGGGCGCCGTGACGGCGGGCAGGGCGTGGACCTGGAGAAGGCCGAGCGCGCGGAGCCGTGGTGGGGCGTGTTCGTGGTGGGCCTGCTGGCGATCCTGCTGGGCCTCACCATCTGGCAGGCCCCGTGGTTCACCGAGAACGACGACCCCAAGGACGTGCAGGTGAAGGTGACCGGCATCCAGTTCGGGTTCCTGGTGCAGCCCACCCAGGTGAAGGTGGGCCAGGACGTGGAGTTCGCCGTCACCTCCAAGGACGTCAACCACGCCATGGCGCTCTACAACCCGAAGGGCCAGATGATCATGAACGTGCAGGCGATTCCCGACTACACCATCTCGCGCTCCTACAGGTTCACCGAACCAGGTACGTACGAGATCCGCTGCCTCGAGTTCTGCGGGTACCAGCACCACAAGATGATCTACCCGGCCTTCCAGGTGACCGCATGAGCACCACGATCCCGCCCATCGCCGCGGGCGCGCCCGAGGCGCTTCCCTACGACGACGCGCGGATGCCGCTACCGCTGGTGCAGGCGCGTACGCGCCGGTTCGTCCTGCGCGTCATCTGGAGCTCCACGGCCTTCCTGGTGGTGTCCGGCGTACTGGGCCTGCTGCTGCGCCTGCGCCAGGGCCAGGTGATCGAGCTGGGCGACAACTTCTGGTACGCGGTCATGACCGCCCACGGCCTGGGCGCGTTCATCGCGTGGGCCGGCTTCTTCCTGATGGGCATCACCTTCTGGGTGCTGATGAAGGTGGGCTTCCCGGTGCGCAGCTTCGTGCTGCCCGAGCTCATGTACTGGAGCATGATGGCCGGCGTGGTGGGCATCGTGCTCACCACCCTGCTCTCGGGCTTCGGCGGCTCGTGGGTGTTCCTGTACCCGCTGCCCTTCTTCTCGGCCGGGCAGTGGAGCAACACCGTCACCGGCATCTTCGCGGGCTCCGTGCTGCTGGCCGGCGTGTCGATCCTGGCCTACTGCGCGGCGGTGCTGCAGACCTGCATCTCACCCGCCCTCCAGGCCCGCAAGGACACCCTGGGCCAGCGAGTGGGCCTCACCTTCGGGTTCGGCCTGCTGTTCCCCTCGCGCTTCAAGACCGACCGCGGCCGGGTGCCCTACCCCGTGCTGCCCTTCGCCGTGAACGCCGTGGACATGTTCCTGGCCACCCTGCCGTTCGCCGCGCTGCTGGTGCTCAACATCGTGCAGTCGGTCAACAACGGCTTCTCCATCAACGTGCTGCTGGCCGGCAACATGCTGTGGGCCTTCGGACACCCCGTGGTGTACCTGCTGCTGTTCCCGGCGGCGGCCACCTACTACTACCTCGTCCCCCGGTACGCCGGGCGCGACCTGGTGGCGGGCAAGGCCGTGGCCGTGGCGTGGCTGATCGCCCTCACCATGAACCTGTTCGTGTGGGCGCACCACCTCTACATGAACTACCCCGATGGCGAGAACGTGCAGCAGACGCTCGGCACCATCATGCAGCCCACCACCTACGCGCTGGTGCTGCCGTCGGCGCTGTCGCTGTTCTCCATCGCGGCCACCATCTACAAGTCGAACTTCCAGTGGAACGTGGCGTCCAAGTTCCTCATCGCCGGGATCATCTCGTGGCTGGTGGCGGGGCTGCAGGGAATCATCAACGCCACTGCCGCCTTCCAGGAGACGCTGCACAACACGCTCTGGATCGTGGGCCACTTCCACAACATGGCCTTCCTCAACATGGGCCTTCTCATCTTCGGCGCCATGTACGCCTTCCTGCCCGAGCTCATGGGCCGCGGCTGGTGGAACGAGCGCCTGGGCAGCATCCACCTGTGGGGCACCATCGTGGGCGCCTATGGCTGGGTGACCTGCCAGATGATCCAGGGCCTGGAGGGCGCGCCGCGCCGCTGGGCTGTGCTGCCCGACCAGTACCTCACGCTCACGCACGTCTCGCTGGGCTTCTTGGCGCTGCTGGTGGCCGCGCAGCTGGTGTTCGCCTACAACCTGTGGACCACTCTGCGCCGCTCGCCGTTCGACGACCCCACGGCCTCGTTCGCCGGGGGCACCCAGAGGTAGGGCGCCGGCCATGGACCTGCTGCTCGCGCACATCCCGCACCTCGCCCTGCTGCTGGGCGTGGGGCTGCTCTTCGTCCAGATGATGGTGGGCGAGAAGCGCATGCAGCTGGCCCTGGCCGATGGCGGCGAGCAGGCGGCCGAACAGGTGACGGTGCTCACCGTGCGCAGCGCGGTGCGCATGCTGCTCATGCTGCTCTTCCTGGCGGCGGTGGTGGTGATGGGCGTGGAGGTGCTGCGCGATGAGCTGCCGTCGGCGTTCGTGGTGGTGGACTACCTGCTGGCCGGGGGCGTGCTGGCCATCTGGATGGCATGGCAGGCGCCGTCGGCCCTCGCCCCCGGCGTGCAGGCCCGCATGGGCGCCAGCGGGCGGGCGCTGGTGCGCATGGCCGTGGGCATCGTGACCGTGGGCGTGCTGGTGATCGCGGGGATGGCCATGGCCCACGGCGTGGTGCTGCCGCCCCTGTAGGCTGCCGCCACACGCCATGGGCGGTGGTGAGGGAAGCCGGTGCGAATCCGGCGCGGTCCCGCCACTGTGACCGGGAGCACCGCCGCGGGGCCCACGGGCCCGGCCACTGGGGACGGTCCCCGGGAAGGCGCGGCGGGGTGATGACCGGGAGCCAGGAGACCTGCCTCCGCCTTGGCACCACGACCTTCGAGGACTGAGGTGACGGTGCACGGGGATCCCCACGGGAACCCGAACGACCCATCCCCCGCGCGCGGCGACGTGGTTGCCCGCGTGCGCGACCTCAGGTTCTCGTACGGCGCATCTGAGCGGGCCGCGCTGGACGGGGTGGATCTCGACGTGCGCGCGGGCGAGGTGCTGGTGCTGGAGGGGCCCTCCGGCGGCGGCAAGAGCACCCTGCTGCGCGCGCTGGCCGGCCTGGTGCCCGACTTCCATGGCGGCGCGCTGGGCGGCACGGTGCAGGTGGCCGGGCACGATGCCCTGGCGGTGCCACCCGCGGTGCTGGGGGCCGCCGCCGGGATGGTGTTCCAGGACCCCGAGGCCCAGGCGGTGCTGGGCACCGTGGAGCGCGACGTGGCGTTCGGCCCGTCCAATGCGGGGCTGCCGGCCGACGAGATCCTGCGGCGGGTGCACCGGGCCCTCGACGACGCCGGTGCCCTGCACCTTCGTGACCGGCGCATCGACGAGCTGTCGTCGGGCGAGCGCCAGCGGGTGGCGATCGCCGGGGTGCTGGCCCGCCGTCCGCGCGTGCTGCTGCTGGACGAGCCCACCTCGCAACTCGACTCCGCCGCAGCCGCCGCGCTGGCCGTCACCCTGCGCCGCCTGGCCCAGCAGGGCACCGCCGTGGTGGTGGCCGAGCACCGCGCAGAGCGCGTGCGGCCCATCGCCGACCGCGTGCTGGCCGTGTGCTGCGGGCAGGTGGGCCCGCCCGGCCCGCAGGAGCCCGCGCCCGAGGCGCTGCCACCCTGTCGCGTCACCGCGCCCCCGGCGGCACGGGCCGAGGGCATCCATGCCGCGCATGGCGACCGGGTGGTGCTGCAGGGCGCGTCGCTGGTCCTGGCGCCGGGGCGCGTCACGGCCCTGGTGGGCGCCAACGGCAGCGGCAAGACCACCCTGCTGCGCACCCTGGCCGGGTTGCACTGCCCCGACGCCGGGCGCGTGCTGCTGGGCGATGACGACGTGTCGGCCCTCCCGCCCGAGGCGCGGTTCCCGCGGCTGGGCATGGTGCCCCAGGACCCGGGGCGCCACCTGCTCACCGAGAGCGTGGACGACGAGATCGCCGTGGCCCTGCGCAGCCTGGGCCTGCAGGGCCCCGACGTGGCCGCGCGCGTGGCCGCGGCGGCGGATGAGCTGGACCTGGGCGACATGCTGGAGCGCCACCCGCTCGACCTCAGCGTGGGCGAGCGCGAGCGCGTGGCGCTGGCCTCCATCCTGGTGGCGCAGCCGGCGGTGCTGGTGCTGGACGAGCCCACCCGCGGCATGGACCCCGAGCGCAAGCGCGCGCTCGCGCGGGTCATCCGCGCGCGCGCCGCGGCGGGCGCCGCCGTGCTGGTGGCCACCCACGACGGCCTGTTCGCCGCCCAGGCGGCCGACGAGGTGCTGGAGATGTCGGGCGGGGACGCCGTGCACACGGGGCTGCCCCCCACGGCGCTCATCACCGCATGAGCGCCGCGGCCGTGGTGGTCCTGGCCAGCATCTCGGTGCTGCTGCTGGGGTGGGCCGCCTGGGAGCGCGGTCCCGGCGGGCCCAAGATGCTGGCGCTCACCGCCACCCTTGGCGCCGCCACCGCGGCCGGCCGCGTGCTGTTCGTGGCCATCCCCTCGGTGAAGCCCGTCACCACCATGTGCCTGGTCACCGGCGCGGCGCTGGGCGCGCGCGCGGGCATGGCCGTGGGCGCCCTTGCGGCGCTCATCTCCAATGCCTTCCTCGGACAGGGGCCGTGGACCCCCGCCCAGATGCTGCTGTGGGGCACCGTGGGCGCATCGGGCGCGCTACTGCGCCCGGCCACGCGCACCCGCCTGGGCCTGGCCTGCGTGGCAGGCGCCTGGGGCTTCGTGTTCGGATGGTCCATGAACGTGTGGTTCCTGGCCACCTTCGGCCCCGAGGTGAGCTGGGCCGCCTTCATCACCTATTCCATCGGCAGCCTGTGGTTCGACGTGGCACACGCCGTGGGCAACGTGGTGTTCGCGCTCGTCATCGGCCCGGCCCTCTACCGCCTGCTCAGCCGCTATGCCGCCCGGGTGCGCGTGACCCATGCGCCGGCCGGCGGCATGCCGGCCCCCTAGGCCCGCCGGCCGGCTAGGACCCGGCCAGCGCGCCCGCGCGGTCGCGCAGGGCGGCGTGGGCGCGCGCGGCGCGATGCGCCGCCTCGGCCCCCCAGGCCTGCGCCTCGCCGATGGCATCGGTGCACGCCGCCGCCATGGCCTCGGTCTCGCCGGGAGCCGATGAGCCCCGCTGCAGCCGGGTGTCGGCCGCGGCGTCGGGGTCGAGCGCCCGGGCGATCACCTGTGCGTCCACCTGCAGGTCAATGCCGTCGCTCGCCATGGCGGCCTCGGCCAGCACCTCGGGCGTGAGCGCCGACTCATCCTTGCCCGCCTCCACCAGCATTCGCACGGCGCGCCCCACCACGTGGTGCGCGGTCCGGTAATCCAGCCCCGCCTCCTGCGCCAGCACGTCCGACAGGTCGGCCGCGGTGATGAAGCCCCGCCGCGCGGCCTCGCCCGCCCGTGTGGCGTCGAGCGTCATGCGGTCCACCACGGCCGCCATGAGCCGGGCCGATGCCACGGCCTCATCCATGAGGCGCGGCACCACCGAGTTGAGCACGTGGAAGTGGTCGGTGCGGGCCGATCCGGTGTGCAGCGCCACCAGTATCCCGGCCAGGTCGCCGGACACCGTGCCGGCCGTGGCGCGCACCACCGCCAGCGCGTAGGGGTTCCTCTTCTGGGGCATCAGCGCACTGGCGCGGCTGTGCTCATCGGCCAGCTCGGCGATGCCGAACTCCTGGCTGGCCAGGATCTCCAGGTCCTGCGCCAGCTCGGACTGGTGCGTAGCCGCGGTGGCCGTGGCGGCCACCAGCTCCACGTAGGGGTCCCACTGCCACATGGCGTCCTTCACGTGGGGCACCACGCCGGATGCGCCCAGCAGCTCGGCCAGGCGGTCGCGATCCAGTGGCCAGCGCGACCCCGCGCTGCCGCCCGCGCCGGCCACCGACATGTCCAGGTGGGCGTGCACGCGCCGCAGGCGTGCCGCGTCGCGCAGCGCCGGATAGGCGTACGCCAGCACCAGGTGCCCCAGGCGGGTGGGCTGGGCCGGCTGCAGGTAGGTGTAGTCGGCGGCCAGGTCGGTGGCGTGGCGCTGGGCCAAGCGCACCAGCGCGGCCGCCAGGTCGATGCAGGCATCGTGCAGCCGCAGCGCCGCATCACGGGCCACCAGGCGCAGGCCCACCCGGAAGGCCTCGCGGCGGGGCCTGCCCGCCGACAGCCAGCCGGCGGCCACCTTGCCGCAGCGCTCCTTCAGCTGGTGCTCGCGGCTGTTGAAGGCGTCGCCCAGCGCGGGATCCCACGGGAAGTCGTCGCCGGGAATGGCGTCCAGCTCCAGCAACGCGGCCAGCAGGGCGCGCGACTGATCCGCCGGGATGGCCCCGGCCTCGGCCAGGGCGATCACGTGGGCCAGGTCCGACGTGGACAGGCCGTCGGCGAGGCGCGGGCCGGCTGCGGCCTCGTAGCGGTAGCCGGCCTCCACCAGCTCGTCCGCGGGGCCGCCCTCGAGGCGCCCGCCGCTGCCCAGGTAGTCCTCCGACACGCCGGGAGCCTAGCGGGCCGGCTTGAACCCCTTCAGACGCAGGGAGTTCGTGACCACGAAGATGCTCGACAGGCCCATGGCGGCGGCGGCGATGAGCGGGTTGAGCAGCCCCAGCACCGCCAGGGGGATGGCCGCCACGTTGTACCCGAAGGCCCAGGCCAGGTTGCCCTGGATGGTGCGCAGCGTGCGACGCGACAGGCGGATGGCATCGGCGATGGCCCGCGGGTCGGGGGTGACCAGCGTGATGTCCGCGGCCTCGGTCGCCACGTCGGTGCCCGTGCCGATGGCGATCCCCAGGTCGGCGCGCACCAGGGCCGGGGCATCGTTCACCCCGTCGCCGGCCATGGCCACCACCTCACCGGCCTCCTGCAGCTCGCGCACCGCCCGCTCCTTGCCGTCGGGAAGCACGCCGCTCACCACCTGGTCGATACCCGCGGCCTCGGCCACCGCGCGGGCGGGGGCCTCGGCATCGCCGGTCAGCATCACCGTGCGCAACCCCAGGTCGCGCAGCATCTGCATGGCGCGCGGGGTCTCGGGGCGCATCACGTCGCTCACCGCCACCAGCCCGGCCACCTGACCGTCCACGCGCACGGCCACCACCGTGCGGCCCTGCTCCCGGGCGGCGTCGCGCGCCGCCTCCAGGCCAGCGGGAACCTCGTCGCTGCGCCACACCTCCACCTGATGCCCGTCCACCTGCGCGCTCACCCCCAGGCCGGCCTGTGACCGGAACGCGCCGGCCGCCGCCAGCGGCCGGGCACGCGACGCCGCCTCGGCGATGGCCCGGCCGATGGGGTGCTCGCTACCGGCCTCGGCCGCGCCCGCCAGCGCCAGCACGCGGTCGGCATCCCACCCCGGTGCCGGGGCCACGTGCGCCACGGCCATCACGCCCTCGGTGAGCGTGCCGGTCTTGTCCAGAACGGCCACGGTCACGCGCCGGGTGCTCTCCAGCACCTCGGGCCCCCGGATGAGGATGCCCAGCTCCGCGCCGCGGCCGGTGCCCACCATCAGTGCCGCCGGGGTGGCCAGCCCCAGCGCGCACGGGCACGAGATCACCAGCACCGCCACGGCGGCCGTCATGGCCTCACCCGCGGGGTTGCCGAGCGCCAGCCAGCCCACCAGCGTGCCCACGGCGATCAGGATGACCACGGGCACGAACACGCCGGCCACGCGATCGGCCAGCCGCTGCACGGGAGCCTTGCCCGCCTGCGCGGCCTCCACCAGTTGCGCCACGCGATGCACGGCGGTCTCCGACCCCACGCGGGTGGCGCGCACCGTGATGCGCCCGCCGGCGTTCAGCGCCCCGCCCTCCACGGGGTCACCCGGGCCCACCTCCACGGGCACGCTCTCGCCGGTGAGCAGGGCGCGATCCACGGCCGACATGCCGTCCTGCACCTCGCCATCCACCGGGATGCGGTCGCCGGGGCGCACCACCACCACCTCGCCCACCTGCACCGACGCGGCGGGCACCTGCACCTCGGCATGGCCGCGCAGCACCATGGCGGTGTCGGGCGCCAGGGCCATGAGCGACCGGATGGCCTCGCCGGCGCTGCGTCGCGCCCGGGCCTCCAGGAACCGGCCCAGCAGCACCAGGGCCACGATGCCCGCGGCCACCTCGAAATAGATCTCCGCGCCCATGGAGTCGGACGGGAACAGCGACATGTGCATGGTCATGCCGATCTCGCCGGCGCCCAGGAACAGCACGGCCACCACCGACCATGCCCACGACACCCCCGACCCAAGCGACACCAGGCTGTCCATCGAGAACGACCGGTGCATGAGCGCCCGCCACGCGCCCACGTGGATGGCCCAGCCGCACCACCACACCACCGGGGTGGCCAGAACCAGCGATGCCCACTGCCATCCCGGGAACTGCAGCGGGGGGATCATCGACACCGCCAGCACGGGCACCGACAGGGCCACCGCCCAGATGAGGCGCAGGCGCAGCGCCGCCGCCACGCGTGCCGCGGCATCGGCGTCGTCCGCCGGCGCCGCCGATGCGGGCACGGCGTCGTACCCCGCGGCGCGCACCACCTGGACCAGCGCATCGTCGTCCAGCCCCGCGGGGGCCTGCACGCGTGCGCGCTCGGTGGCCAGGCTCACCGACGCGGTGACCCCGTCCACGGCATTGAGGGCCTTCTCCACGCGCGCCACGCAGGCGGCGCAGGTCATGCCCTCGATCACCAGGTCGTGCTCAGGCAACCGCGTATCCGGCCTCGACGATGGCGTCCCTCACCAGCCGGTCCTCGGGGTCGCCCTCCACAAGCACGGTGCCGGTGGCCAGGTCCACCGCCACGGCGGTGACGCCCGGCACGGCTCCCACGTGGTTCTCCACGGCGGCACGGCAGTGATCGCAGGTCATGCCCTCGACCCGGTACGTGCTGCTCATCACTGACCTCCTTTTCCACCGACGGTAACACCGGCGTCAAGGGGGTCAGGCGGCGGGCAGCTCCTCGGCCTCCACCAGCACGGCGGTGACGCCCGAGATGTTCAGCAGCCTGCGCACGGCGTCGGAGGGCGAGTACAGGCGGATGCCCGCGGCGCCCTCGCGGGCACGCTCGTTGGCCGCGATCAGCGCGCCCAGCCCGCGGCTGTCCATGAAGGTCACGGCGGAGAGGTCCACGAACACCGTGCGGCCGTCGCGCTGGGCGTCGGTGAGCACCGACGACACCTCCGACAGCGTGCTGGCGTCCACCACGCCCGCGACCGTGACGACGATCCCCGAGGGGCGTTCGTCAGTGGTTACCGTGACCTGTGCGTTGCTGGGTTCCGACATGGCGGGCGGGGAGACTACATTCCCGTGACGTCAATGTGGTGGTGGTGGGCGTGGCGCCCGCCTCCAGGCAGGAGAAGCCCTCGTGAAGAAGTTGCCCATCTGGATCGTCACCGTCCTGCTGCTGCTGGGCATCATCACCACGTATGTCGGCTGGATCGACCGCCACGAGGTGGGCTACATCCCGTTCGCCCTGGGCATCCTGTTCGTGCTCTTCGCGCTGGCGTCGGCTCCGCGGGTGTTCGCCGACGACTGATCCCCCGCGGGGCGGCGGGCGCTTCGCGCTCACGCGCCCTCAGGGGTCGCCGCACCTCGTCCTGAAGCAGGGCGACCCGGCGGCGCTGCGCCGCGAGGCCGCCGGCGCCCGGCGCGCAGGGCCCCCGCTGGCCCCACGCGTGCTGGCCAGTCGGCCCGGCGCGCTCACCAGCGAGTGGATCCCGGGCCGCCCACGACGCCTGGACAGGCTCGACCCGCCACGGGCGGTGGCCCTCGGGCGCGTGCTGGCCGCGGTGCACGCGCGCCGCGCCACGGCCTCGGGCGGGCTGCCGGGATGGCGCACCAGGGCCACAGGCCTGCCGGGGTACGCGCGCGGGCGGGGCCGCGACGCCGCGGCGCGGGCGGGGACCGCCGCCGAGAGGGACCTCGTGGCGCGCGCCACCGGACGTGCCCTGGCCGCCGCGCAGCAGGCGTCGCGCGAGGCCCGCCCCTTCGCCCTGCTGCACGGGGACCTGGTGGGGTCCAACGTAGTGTGGCCGGCAGGTGGCGGCGAGCCCGTGTTGGTGGACTGGGAGTTCTGGCGCATGGGTGACCGGGCCGAGGACCTGGCCTACCTCGTGGCGCTGAACCACCTTCCGGCCCGGGTGGCCGATGGGGTGTACCGGGGCTACGGCGCCGACGGGCCCCTGAGGGCGCGCGCGCGCATGTGGATGCCGCTGGTGCTGGCCGACGCCGGCCTGTGGCTGCGGGCGCACGGCGACCCCGGTGGCGGCGACGCGCTGCTGGACCGCGCGCGGGATACGCTGGTCGGGTGAGCGTCCCCTCCCCCGACCTCGGCCTCTCGTCGCAGGAGGCCGCGCGGATACTCGAGGAGCACCCCTACCGCGGGGGGCCCAGGGGCAGCAGGTCGTTCGCCGACATCGTGTGGGCCAACACCTTCACGCTGTTCAACCTCATCCTCATCATCCTGCTGGTGCCGCTGGCCATCTTCGGCCTGTGGGGCGACATGCTGTTCGGTGGCGTGCTGCTGGCCAACATGGCCATCGGGATCATCCAGGAGACCCGCGCCAAGCGGGCCCTCGACAAGCTGGCGCTGCTGGTGGCGCCGCACGGACGGGTGCTGCGCGATGGCCAGCCGCAGGAGCTGCCCATCCCGCGGATCGTCCCGGGCGACGTGGTGCTGCTGGAGCCGGGCGACCAGGTGGTGGCCGATGGCGAGCTGGTGCGGGCCACCGTGCTGAGCCTGGACGAATCGGTGCTCACCGGCGAGTCGGACGCCGTGGCGCGCGAGCCCGGCGACCAGGTGCTGTCGGGCGCGTTCTGCGTGGCCGGGAGCGGCGCCTACCGGGTGACCGCCGTGGGCGCCGACTCGTTCGCGGAGCGCCTGGCCGCCGAGGCCAAGGGCACGCGGGCCACGCTGTCGCCGCTGCAGCTGGACATCAACCGCATCCTGCGCGTGATCATCGCCGTGATGGTGCCGCTGGCCATCCTCATGATCGCCTCCACCGTGTGGCTGGACTTCGGCGGCACGGTGGCGTCGGTGCAGCGCGTGGTGGCCGCGCTGGTGCCCCTGGTGCCCGAGGGCCTTGTGCTGCTGGCCAGCCTCACGTTCGCCGTGGCCGCGGTGCGCCTGGCACGCATCGGCACGCTGGCCCAGCAGCTGAACGCCATCGAGAGCCTGGCCAGCGTGGACACCGTGTGCGTGGACAAGACCGGCACGCTCACGGAGAACCGCCTTGAGGTGGGCGGCATGGTGGCCGCGCCTGGGCACGATGAGGCCCAGGTGCGCCGTGCCGCCGGCCTGCTTGCCGCCAGCGCCGCGGCGCGCAACTCCACGGCCGAGGCCATCCTGACCGCCATGCCGGCCCATCCCGCGGTTCCCTCCGTGGAGGTGCCGTTCGCGTCGTCGCGCAAGTGGAGCGGCGTCACCCTGCCGGACGCGGGCACCATCGTGATGGGGGCGCCCGAGATCCTGGAGCGCATCGGCGTGCAGGTGCCCGCCCGGCTGCAGGCGGCCATCGACCGGGCGCAGTCGGAGCGGCGGCGAGTGCTGCTGGTGGCCACCGGAGACCAGCCCCTCGACGACCAGCAGGAGGGCATGGGCCACCTGCCGCCCGTCTCCGCGGCGGGTGCGGTGCTGCTGGAGGAGGCCCTGCGGCCCGATGCCGCCGACACGGTGCGGTTCCTCGAGGGCGAGGGCGTGCAGGTGAAGGTGATCTCGGGCGACGGCGTTGGCACCGTGCAGGCCGTGGCCACGGCCTGCGGGGTGACCGGCGCCGAGCACGCCATCCAGGGCCCCGACCTCCCCGACGACCCCCGGGCCCTGCGCGAGCTGGTGCGTACCACCGCGGTTTTCGGGCGCATCACGCCCGAGCAGAAGCGCGCGCTGGTGCAGGCCATGACCGACAACGGCCGCTACGTGGCCATGATCGGCGACGGGGTGAACGACGTGCTGGCCCTCAAGGATGCCCGCCTGGCGGTGGCCATGGGCAACGGCAGCCAGATGGCCAAGGGCGTGGCCGACCTGGTGCTGCTCACCAACTCGTTCGCCACCCTGCCCAAGGCCATCGAGGCCGGCCGGCAGATCATCCGCAACACCCACCGGGTGGCCAAGCTGTTCATCACCAAGTCGGTCTACTCGGCCATCATCCTCCTGGCATTCGCGCTGCTGCCGGTGGCCTTCCCCTTCCTGCCCCGGCAGTTGTCCATCACCTCGTCGCTCACCATCGGCATCCCCGCGTTCTTCATGGCCCTGTCGCGCAGCGACGGCCCGGTGCGGCGCGAGGGGTTCATGCGCAGCCTGTGGGCGTTCGCCGTGCCCGCGGGGGTGGTCATATCCATCGCCATCACCGCGGCCTACCTGCTGGCGCGCGACGCCCTGGGCGCCGACGTGCCCGCGGCGCGCACCGCCGCGGTGCTCACGGCCACGCTGCTGGGGCTGGCCGTGGTGGTGGAACTGGAGCGGGGCGTGGAGCGCCGGCGCGTGCGCCCGTGGGTGTGGCTGATGGTGGCCGGATTCGTGGTGCTGCTCACCATCGGCCTGCAGATCACCTTCCTGCGTGACTTCTTCCAGGTGGAGGTGCCGACCGCATCCGAGTGGGCGCTGATCGGAGTGGTGGTGCTGGTGGGCATCGCGGCGCTGCTGGCGGTGCGCCGCGTGCCGTGGCTGCGCCGGCTGGAGGACCCGGAGCCGCGCGGGAGCGCGGGCTCCTAGCCCAGCGGCAGGTCGATGCGCTCGATGGAGGTGGCCCGGCCGGTGGGCTCGGCCCGGATGATGGCGCCCTGCAGGCGCACGTCACCCGTGGCGGGCTCGAACCGTGCGGGCATGCCGGTGAGGAACCGGCGCAGCACGGGCTCGTCCTTCACGCCGATCACCGAGTCGTGCGGGCCGGTCATCCCCAGGTCGGTGATGTAGGCGGTGCCGCCGGCCAGCACGCGCTCGTCAGCCGTGGGCACGTGCGTGTGGGTGCCCACCACGGCGGTCACCCGGCCGTCCAGGTGCCGCGCCAGGGCCAGCTTCTCGCTGGTGGCCTCGGCGTGGATGTCCACGATGATCAGCGGCGTCTCGCGCCGCATGCGGTCGATGATGTCGTCGGCCACGGCGAACGGCCCCTGCGCCGCCTCGATGAACACCGAGCCGATCAGGTTCACCACCCCCACCCGGTAGCCGCCGCGGGCGTCCACCACCACGCTGCCCGAGCCCGGCGCCCGCGTGGACAGGTTGGCCGGGCGCAGCACGCGCGGGTCGTTCTCGAGCGTGGCCAGGAACTCCTGGCGGCGGAACGTGTGGTTGCCGCCGGTCAGCACGTCGGCGCCGGCCTCCAGGATCTGGGCGGCCTGCTTGGGCGTGGTGCCCGACCCGTGCGCCGCGTTCTCGGCGTTCACCACCACGATGTCGGGCGCGTGCTCACGCACCAGGCCCGGCAGGGCGTCCTGCACCGCGCGCATTCCCGCGCCGCCGAACACATCGCCCACCACCAGGGCGGTGAAGGCGCCCACCTAGAGGCCCGGACCGGTGGTCTGGCGCAGAAGGTCCACCTGCACGTTGTTGCCCGCGTCGTTGGTGTAGCGCGCGATCTCGAACCGGGCCGCGCGCGACAGGTCGCGCACGCGTCCCAGCACGGTGCGCCCCGCGCCCACGGCGGTGCCCACCTGCGGCACCACGCCGTCCGGGCCGGGCTCGATGTGGCTCACGCGCACGGCGGCGTCGGGCACGCCCGCCGGGGTGATGACCACGGCCAGCCCCTCGGGGCGGCCCGCGATGCGGTTGGGCACCACGGCCGTCACCACGCCGTCCACGGGGCTGTACACGGTGGTGCCCGCGGGCGCACCCACGTCAACGCCCGACGTGCCGGGGTCGCCTCCGTCATCCGACAGCACGTTGTGGGCCACCCCCTGGGCGGGGTCCATGTTGATGGCGCCGGGCTCCCCGGCCGGGTGGAACAGCACGGCCGTCACCTGCTTCTCGGCCACCGGCAGCACCACCTCCACCTCGCCGGCGCGGGCCAGCACCACGCGCTGCGGAGCCGTCTCCTCGCCGATGCCGGTGGGGGGCACGGGCGACGCCAGCTGGCCGGTGGCCGGTTGGGCGGCGCCATCCCCGCCGCCGTCGTAGAACGCCAGCACCACCGCGGCGATGAGCACGGCCACCAGCAGCGCAGGGGCCACCACCGTGAGCATCACCCGGTTGCTCTGGTGGCGATCGGCCTGCCGTCGCACGGCGCGGCGCGACCGGAGCTCGTCTCGGGTCAGGGGCGTCATTGGCCCCGCAAGGCTAGACCAGCCGCGGCATGGCACCGGCCCCGGAGGGGCGCGATACCATGCCGCGCATGACGGGCCGCCAGGCCACAGCGCCGCCGTGGGCCTGGCTCGGGGCGGCGGCTGCCATCGTCGTGATCCTCTGGATCGCGGGACAGACCCTCGGGCGGGTGGTCTTCGTGTTCCTGGTGTCGATGGTCATCGCCCTGCTGCTCAACCCGCTGGTGCGCATGCTGCGGCGTGCCCACGTGCCGCGCGGCCTGGCCGTGGGAACGGTGTTCCTGTCGTTCCTGGGCGTGGTGGCCGCGGCCATCGTGCTGCTCATCCCGCCCATCCAGCAGCAGATCAACACCATCCGGGCCAACCTGCCGCTCTACACCGACCAGGCGCAGCGCCAGGTGCAGAACGTGCAGGGCTTCTTCGATCGCAACAGCATCGACATCGACGTGGCCGAGCGGGCCAACGCCGCGCTGCAGGCAATCCGCGGATGGGCCAACGACCTCAGCGGCAACGCCGTCTCGTATTCCCTCAGCGCGCTGGGCGCGCTGGTGGTGCTCATCATCATCATCGTGGCCGCGGTGTACATGCTGCTCGACGCCCCCCAGATCCTGCGCGGCGCGCGGCGTCTGGGCGGGCCGTCGGCGGCCCAGTTCCTGCGCCGCACCGAGCGCACGCTGGTGGAGTACATCAAGGCCCAGACGCTGGTGTGCCTCATCATCGGCGTCAGCGCCGGGGTCATCCTGTGGATCTTCGGCGTCACCGGCATCTTCCCCCAGGGCGCCACCTACGCCGTGCTGTTCGCCGCGTGGATCTTCCTGATGGAATTCATCCCCTACATCGGGCCCATCCTCGGCGCCATCCCGCCCATCCTGCTGGCCCTGTTCATCTCGCCGTGGACGGCCCTCTGGGTGCTCATCGCGTTCATCGCCATCCACCAGTTCGAGGGCCACGTGGTGGTGCCGCAGGTCATGGGCGACGCCGTGGGCGTGCACCCGCTGGTGGTCATCTTCGGCGTGCTCATCGGCGAGGAGCTCTACGGGCTCATCGGCATCATCCTGGCCGTGCCCGTTGTGGTCATCCTCAAGGAGAGCGCCGTGTACCTGAGCGAGCGCATGGGCTGGTTCAACATGGGCCTGGCCACCGCGGGGGCCCCCGCCGGCATGGCCGGCGCCGCGGGCGTGGCCGATACGGATGACGGCGACACCCTCACCGGCTTCACCCCCCCGCCACGCCGCGCCCCGGCCGGATCGCCGGCCGCGGATGACGGCGACACCATGGACGTGACCGGGGTCATCGACCCCCGGCCCGCGCGCCCCACAGGCGCCGACTGACCGGGCGGCCATGGCCGGCCCACTGCTGCACGCGCGCGGCATCGAATGCCGCTACGGAAGCGTCCAGGCGCTGGCGCCCATGGACCTGCAGATCAACGCGGGCGAGCGCATCGCCCTCACCGGCCCCAACGGCGCGGGCAAGACCACCCTGCTCAGCGTGCTGGCGGGCGTGCGCCGGCCGGACGACGGCACGCTGGAATGGGCACACGCCGCCCACGGGCGCGTGGGGTGGGTGCCGCAGCGCCCGGCGTTGTACCCGCGGCTCACCGTGCGCGAGAACCTGCGCCTCTTCGCGGGGCTCGAGGGTTCGGACGACCCCCGGGCCGCGGCCGATGCCCTCATCGCCCGCGCGGACCTGGGGCAGTTCGCCGACCGGCGCGCGTCGGCGCTGTCCACGGGCACCATGCAGCGGCTCAACCTGGCCATCGCGCTGGCCGGATCGCCGTCGCTGCTGCTGCTGGACGAGCCCACCGGCACGCTCAGCCCCGACCAGCGGGTGCGCCTGTGGGAATGGCTTGCCCACCTGGTGCAGGACGACGGCATGTCGCTGGTGTTCTCCACGCAGTCGACGGAGGAGGCGGGGCGCAACGCCGACCGCGTGCTGGTGCTGGCGGGCGGCACGCTGCGCCACGACGGCCCGGCCGGACAGCTGGACGAGGCCGCCTTCATGGCGATGGTGGGGGACGACGCGTGAGGGCCCTGCGCGCGGGGCGGCTGCTGTTCGCAAAGGACCTGCGGGTGCTGGGCCGCAGCCGGGGCCTGGTGGCAGTGCTCATCGGATACCCCATCGTCATCGCCATCCTCCTGGCCATCGCGCTGTCGGGCGGCGACCGGCGGCCGGCGGTGGCATTCGTCAACCTCGACGCGGCGTCGGGGCGCACCGTGCAGGTGGGTGATGAGCGCCTGTCCATCGAGGACTACGCCACGCGCCTGGAGGACGACGTGGACCTGGTGCGGCTGGGTCCCGCGCAGGCCCGTGAGGCGCTCGAGGATGGCCGCGTGAGCGCGGTGCTCACCGTGCCCCGGGGGTTCATCGCCGACCTGCAGTCGGGCCTCAGGCCACCGGTGCTGCGCCTGGCCACCAACCCCCGCTCGCCCATCGAGGCCCAGGCCATCGAGCGCAACCTCGAATCGGCCGTGTACCGGCTGAACCAGGCACTGGCCACCG
The DNA here is from genome assembly GCA_016780995.1 of Thermoleophilia bacterium. Taxonomy (GTDB): domain Bacteria; phylum Actinomycetota; class Thermoleophilia; order Miltoncostaeales; family Miltoncostaeaceae; genus SYFI01. The sequence goes on from JADHKZ010000002.1 coordinate 17,421, forward strand.
CGTACGTCACCCAGGTGCTGGACCTGGTGGACCTCATCCAGGACGGCGGCACCGTGGGCATCTTCGGGCGCTCGGGCACCCTCCTGGGCCTGGCGCAGAGCGACCGCGAGCTGCGCCGGGTGCAGGCGCAGCTGCGCCGCGATGACCGTCCCGGCCTGGCCGACCGACTGGATCCCCTGCGTGACTACATCCAGGGCGTGGGCAGCAACCTCGAGCTGGCCAAGCCCGCGGCGCAGGCCATCGCCAGCCCCATCCGCCTGGAGGTGCGCGAGGGCGCGCCCGGCCGCGAGCCCCTCTCGGCGCTGGGCATCGCGGGCGCGCTGGTGGTGGGGATCGGGCTGGTGGGGGTGCTGCTGGCCGCCGCGCTGCTGTCGGCCGAGCGCGAGGACCACGTGCTGTCGCGCCTTGGCCGCGGGCTGGCGGGCGCGGGCACCATCGTGGCCCAGAAGGCCCTGCTGGCCGCCATCGCGTGCACCGCCGTGGGCTTCGTGCTGCTGGGCGTGGTGGCGCTCACCACGTCGGTCACCGTGGGGCGCTGGCTCCTGTGGCTGCCCGCCCTCCTGCTGGCCGGGCTGGCGTCGGGCGCATTCGGGCTGCTCATCGGCGCCTTGGCGCGCGAGACGCGCACCGCCCTGCTGGCGGGTCTCATGCTGGCCCTCCCTCTGGCCGTCATCGCCCTCATCCCGGGCAACGACATCGCCTACTGGGCCAGCGCCCTGGCCGGGTTCGGCCCGGCGGCGCGCACGTTCCAGGGCCTGCTGGTGGACCCCGAGGTCACGGCATCCACCTACGCCGGCATGGGCGTGATGGCCGTGGTGGCGCTGGTGTACGGCGTGGCGGCCGGCGTGGCGCTGCGCCGGCGCATGCACGCCTAGGGGTCGCCCGCCCCCAGGGCGTCCCGCAGCAGCCGCATGAACTCCCCATGCGGCACCCCGCGCGCGCCGAAGCGCATCACGTGCGGCGACTCCACCTGCACGTCGATCACCTGCGTGCCCATGCCACGGGCGATGCCGATGAGCCCGGCCAGCGCCGCGTTGCCGCCGTCGGGCAGGGCATGGAACATGCTCTCGGCACTCATGAAGCCACCGATCCACACGCCGAACAGCCCGCCCGCCAGCACGTCGCCATGCCAGGCCTCCACGCTGTGGGCCCAGCCCCCGGCATGCAGCCGCGAATAGGCGTCCTCCAGCCGCGGGGTGAGCCACATGCCGTCCCGGTCGCCCGCGCACGCGTGCACCACCTCGGCGAATGCCGTGTCCACGCGCACCTCGTAGCCCCGGCGCCGCAGCATGCGGCGCACCGTGGCGGGCACCCGGGCCTCCGGGGGCAGGATCACCGCGCGCGGATCGGCCGTGTACCAGCCCACCGGGCCCGGGGCGCCCTCCTCGTCCATGGGGAACGCACCGTTCACGTAGCCCGTGAGCATCTGGTGCGGGGCCAGCCCCGCGCGTTCATCGGCGGGGATGGACGTCCCGGGCTCGCCGCCGGGCGGCGGGTGGGGCTCGTGCGCCACGGAACCGACGATACACTCGCCGCGATGCAGGCATCCACCACACAGGGCGGGGTCTTCACGGGCGCGTTCCCGGCCGTGCGGCATCGCCGCCTCCGGCGCACCGAGGGCATGCGCCGCCTGGTGCGCCAGGCCGTGCCGCGGCCCGCGCAGCTGGTGCTGCCCATGTTCGCGGTGGAGGGCTCCGGGGTGCGCCAGCCGGTGGACGCCCTGCCCGGCGTGGCCCGCCTGTCGCCGGACCTCCTGGTGGAGGAGGCCCGGGCCGCCCACGCCCAGGGCATCGGCGGCGTGCTGCTGTTCGGCGTCACCGACGGGAAGGACGCCGAGGCATCGTCGGCGCATGCCCCTGACGGCGTGGTGCAGCAGGCGGTGCGGGCGCTCGAGGACGCCCTGCCCGATCTGGTGGTCATCACCGACGTATGCCTGTGCGCGTACACCGACCACGGCCACTGCGGGCTGCTGGACGACCACGGCCAGGTGGCCAACGACCCCTCGCTCGAGGTGCTGGCGCGCACGGCGGTGAGCCACGCGGATGCCGGCGCCGACGTGGTGGCGCCCAGCGACATGATGGACGGACGCGTTGCCGCCATCCGCGCCGCGCTGGACGACGCCGGCCACGAGGACGTGGCCATCATGAGCTACTCGGCCAAGTACGCGTCGGCGTTCTACGGCCCATTCCGCGAGGCAGCGGGGTCGGCGCCCGGGCACGGCGACCGCCGCGGCTACCAGATGGATCCCCCCAACGCGCGCGAGGCCGTGCGCGAGGTACTGGCCGACGAGGCCGAGGGCGCCGACATGGTCATGGTCAAGCCCGCGGCCACGTACCTGGACGTCATCCGCGACGTGCGCCAGGCCACGCGCCTGCCCGTGGCTGCCTATCACGTGAGCGGCGAGTACTCCATGGTGAAGGCCGCCGCCGAGCGCGGCTGGCTGGACGAGCGCCGGGCCATGCTGGAGACGCTCACCGCCATCGTGCGCGCCGGGGCCGACATCGTCATCACATACGCGGCGGTGGACGCCGCCCGATGGATCCGGGAGGACGACCAGTGACCACCACGGCCACCACGCCCGTGCGGCACAAGCCCGACGAGGTGGACCAGCGCCTGCTCAACGCCCTGCAGGCGGGCATCCCCCTGGAGCGACGGCCCTTCACCGGCATCGCCGAGTCGGTGGGCATCGACGAGGATGAGGTGCTGCGCCGCATGGCGGTGCTCAAGGACGCGGCCATCATCCGCCAGGTGTCGGCCATCTTCGACACCCGCGCCCTCGGCTACGAGAGCACGCTGGTAGCTGCGGCCTACCCCGACGACCGCCTGTTCGAGGCCGCCAAGGTGATCAACGGCCACCCGGGGGTCAGCCACAACTACCGCCGCACGCACCACTTCAACATGTGGTTCACGCTGGCCGTGGAGCCTGACGCCCGGCTGTCGCTGGAGGACACGCTTGACATCCTGGCGCGCGAGACCGGTGCCATCTCCATGCGCATCCTGCCCACGCTCATGCTCTACAAGATCAACGTGCAGCTGGACATGACCGGCGAGAAGGGCACCACCGCCCGCGCTGAGCCGCAGGCGCCGCCCAAGCGCGGCGACGGCAAGCCGCCGTCGGACGAGGACCGCGAGGCCATCCTCATCCTGCAGGAGGACCTGCCGCTGGTGCATGAGCCCTTCGACGCCTGGGCGCAGGCCGCCGGCTGGGACGTGGACCGCCTGCTGGCCAAGGCGCAGGAGATGAAGGACCGCACCCTCATGCGCCGGTTCGCGGCGGTGCTCAACCACCGCAAGGCCGGCTTCGGCGCCAACGGAATGGCCGTGTGGAAGGTGCCCGAGGACCAGGTGGACGACTTCGGCAGCCGCATGGCCACGTTCCAGTCGGTGTCGCACTGCTACCGGCGCCCCACCTACGACGACTGGCCCTACACGCTGTTCACCATGGTGCACGCCCGCTCCAAGGACGCCTGCGAGGAGACCATCGCGGCGCTGGGCGAGGAGGCCGGCATGGGGCCCGACGACTACGCGGTGCTCTACTCCACCATGGAGTTCAAGAAGGTGCGCCTGCGCTACTACTCGCCCGAGTACCGCGCGTGGGAGGACCTGGCCATGGCGGGCGCACCGCTGCCGGTGGCCTGAGGCCCGTGGCCACCGCCCCCGCGGACACCCGCAGCGAGGAGCTGTTCGCGCGCGCGCGCCAGGTGCTGGTGGGCGGGGTCAACTCGCCCGTGCGCGCCATGCGCGGCATCGGCCGTGACCCCATCTTCATCGACCGGGCCAAGGGCGTGCACGTGTGGGACGCCGACGGCAACCGGTACGTCGACTACCTGGCCTCGTGGGGCCCGGCCATCACGGGCCACGCCGACCCCATGGTCATCGGCGACGTGCGCGACGCCCTTGCCCGCGGCACCTCCTACGGCGCGCCCACTGAGCGCGAGGTGGTGTTCGCCGAGGCCGTCACGGAGGCATTCCCCTCCATCGAGCGCCTGCGCATGACCTCGTCGGGCAGCGAGGCGGTGATGGGCGCGGTGCGCCTGGCCCGCGCGGCCACCGGCCGCGAGGCCATCGTCAAGACCGAGGGCGGCTACCACGGCGCCATCGACGGCCTGCTGGCCCAGGCCGGCAGCGGCGCCACCACGCTGGGCGTGCCCACCAGCCCCGGGGTCACCGCCGGCGCCACCGCCGCCACGCGCCTGGTGCCCTACAACGACCTGGCCGCGGCCGAGGCCGCACTCGAGGGCGCGGCGGCCATCATCGTGGAGCCCATCGCGGGCAACATGGGCGTGGTGCCGCCGGCCCCCGGCTACCTCGAGGGCCTGCGCGCGGCCTGCGACCGCACCGGCGCGCTGCTCATCCTCGACGAGGTCATCACCGGCTTCCGCGTGGCCCGCGGGGGGGCGCAGGAGCTCTACGGCGTGCGCGCCGACCTCACGTGCCTGGGCAAGATCATCGGGGGCGGGCTGCCCGTGGGCGCGTTCGGAGGACGCGCCGACGTCATGCGCGAGCTGGCGCCCGAGGGCCCGTGCTACCAGGCCGGGACGCTGTCGGGGAACCCGCTGGCCACGACCGCCGGGCTGGCCGTGCTGTGCCGGCTGGCCGAGCCCGGCACGTACGAGCGGCTGGAGGAGGGCGGCGCCCGCCTGGAGCAGGTCATCACGGGCAGCGGCGCGCCGGTCACCATCAACCGAGTGGGCTCCATGCTCACCCCGTTCTTCACCGGTACGCGGGTGACCGACTACGCCGGCGCCACGGCGTGCGACACCGACCGCTACGCCGCCGTGGCCCGCGCCCTGCTGGCGCGCGGGGTGTACCCCCCGCCGTCGCAGTTCGAGGCCTGGTTCGTGAGCACCCTGCACGACGACGACCAGTTCCGCGCCACGGCCGATGCATGGGCGGGCGCGCTGGACGAGGTGGGCGCGTGAGCGGGGCCCGCGCATGATCGGCGCGGGTGCCGACCGGGTGAGCGAGGTGCTTGCCGACCAGCCCGCGCTGGCCGGGCGCACCGTGGATGCCGATGAGGTGATGGTGCCGCTGGTCAGCCCGCCCCTGCGGCGCGAGAACGCGCTGGGGCTGGAGCTGATCCTGGAGGGCTTCCTGCTGCACCACGGGCGCCCGCGGCACGTGGACAACGTGCCCATGGGCGCGGCCGTGCTGGCCGGCGACTACTGCTACGCGCAGGGGCTGGTGCGGGTGGCGGCCACGGGCGACCTGCAGGTGGTGGAGGCGCTGGGCGACCTGGTGTCGCTGTCGGCGGTGGCCGTGGCCATTGACCGCCAGCAGGACCTGGTGCCGCTGTGGAGGGTCACCGCCGCCGGGATCGCGGGCGAGGACGGCCCCGCCACGGCCGGCGCCGCCCGGGCCGCACGCGCCGCCCTGCGCGAGGGCGTGCCCGACCCCATCCACGAGATGGCTGCCACCCTGCCGGTGGCACCGGCGCTCGAGCAGGCGCTGGCGCGATGAAGGACCTGCGCGAGTGGCTGGATGCCCTGCGGGGCATCGGCGAGCTGGTGGAGGTGGACGCCGAGGTGGATCCCCACCTGGAGATCACCGAGATCGCCGACCGGGTCATGAAGGCGGGCGGGCCGGCGCTGCTCTTCCGCAATGTGAAGGGCTCCGACATGCCCGTGCTCATCAACCAGTTCGGCAGCGAGCGGCGCATGGCCATGGGCCTCGGCGGCAGCGACCTCGACGAGATCGCCGGGCGCATCGCGGCCATCGCCCAGATGCAGCCGCCGCAGGGGATGATGGAGAAGGTGAAGGCCCTGGGCACCCTGAAGGACCTGGCCTCGCTGGGCACCAAGACGGTGCGCTCGGCGCCGTGCCAGGAGGTGGTGCTGCGCGGCGACGAGGTGGACCTCGACCGCGTGCCGATCCTCACCTGCTGGCCGGGCGATGGCGGCCCGTTCATCACGCTGCCCCTGGTGTTCAGCAACGACCCGCGCACCGGCACCCGCAACTGCGGCATGTACCGCGTGCAGAAGGTGGACCGCACCACCTGCATGATGCACTGGCAGATCCACAAGGACGGGCGCCAGCACCTGCTCGACTCCCAGGGGCGCGTGCCGGTGGCCGTGGTCATCGGCACCGACCCGGCGGTCACCTACTCGGCCACGGCGCCGCTGCCCCCGGCGCTTGACGAGATGATGTTCGCGGGCTTCCTGCGCGGCGAGCGCGTGGAGATGGTCAAGGCCGTGAGCCAGGACATCGAGGTGCCGGCCCACGCCGAGGTGGTGCTGGAGGGCTACGTGGATGCCTACGACATCCGCGACGAGGGCCCGTTCGGCGACCACACCGGCTTCTACACCCCGGTCGACCAGTACCCCGCGTTCCACGTGACGGCCCTCACCATGCGCCGCGACGCCATCTACTCGACAACCGTGGTGGGCATGCCCCCCATGGAGGACTACTGGCTGGGCAAGGCCACCGAGCGGCTCTTCCTGCCGCTCATCACGATGACGGTGCCCGACCTGGTGGACATGAACCTGCCGCTCGAGGGCGTGTTCCACAACTGCGCCATCGTGTCGGTGAAGAAGCGTTACCCGGGGCATGCCAAGAAGCTCATCAACGCCGTGTGGGGCCTTGGGCTGCTGTCGCTCACGCGCTGCGTGATCGTGGTGGACGCCGACATCGACGTGCACGACGTGTCGCAGGTGGCATTCCGGGCGTTCTCCAATGTGGACCCCGGGCGCGACGTGCTGGTGGTGGACGGCCCGGTGGACGCCCTCGACCACGCGGCGCCATGGCCGGCCTATGGCGGCAAGATCGGCTTCGACGCCACCGCCAAGTGGGAGGGCGAGGGGCAGGTCCGACCCTGGCCCGATGAGATCCGCATGTCGCCCGAGGTCAAGGAGCGGGTCACCGCCCGGTGGGTGGAATTCGGCATCCCGATGCCCCCCGCCTGACCGGATTGCCCTGCCGTCCCGCCGCGGCCGGGACAACCGGCCCATCATCGGCCCCGTGATGCGGGGATTGCACGCCGATCGGCTGCGCCTCCGATAGTGTCGCGAGTCGAATGAACGTCTACGGAGGTTGGAGTGGCTGAGGACGAGCCGAACGGCGGCGACCCGGGGACCCAGGGCGGTCCCTACACGGGTCCGCGCGCGGCCGACTACACCCCGGAACCGGACCACTCCGACGATCCGCGGTACGTCACGCGCACCCGTTTCCTGTCGAACGTGGCGTTCGCCGGCACGGGCGTGCTGGCGGCGGCCATCCTGGTGCCCGTCATCGGCTTTGCCGTTGCCACCCCGCTGCAGGACGAGAAGTACCGCTGGATCGACATCGGTCCGGCCAGCGACTTCCTGAAGAACCCGCCGCCGTACCCCAACGCCACGCCGTCCACGAGGGTCGGCGAGGTCACATCGCTCGCGGTGTCCGGCCCCACGTCCGACGCCGACCGCCGCATCTACGTGGTGTACGGCCTGAAGGATCCGTCCACGCGCCCCCAGCCCACGCCGGGCGAGGACGCCGCGGTCTTCGAGTCCAAGTTCCAGCGCTGGGCCGCCGGCCTGACTGCCGCAGACTTCGACCTGCTGGCCATCTGGAACCGCTGCGCCCATCTGGGCTGCCCGGTGGCCTACTCGCCCGGTTCCGCCGGGTACGTGTGCCCGTGCCACGGTGGCGCCTACGACTCCCGCGGCCTGGTCACCGGCGGGCCGCCGCCGCGCCCGCTGGACCGCGTGGACATCAAGGTCATTGACAAGAGCAAGTCCTACACGCCCGAGCAGATCGCCCAGGGCAAGGACCGCGTTCCCCTCGCGGTGGCCGCCACGAGCAGCAACCCCAACCTGCGGGTGCTGGTGGGCAAGCCGTATTCCATCGACCAGGAGCAGCAGTCCTTCCCGCTGGCCGACCCGGGATACCCGGTGTCGGGGACGCTCTCCCACCTCTACCCGTTCACGTAGGAGCGAAGGGTGACGACCAAGGACATCGGGCCTAAGAACCCGCTCCAGAAGGGCACCGAGGACGCCATCGACTACGTCGACGAGCGCTCCGGGGTCAAGACGGGCACGCGCTGGTTCCTGTTCCGGAACATCCCCGAGGGCACCAGCTGGTTCCAGACGCTGGGCTTCACGGCGATGGTGGTGTTCGGCATGCAGGCCATCACCGGGATCATCCTGGCGATGTACTACGTGCCCGACACCGAGGGCGGCGCGTACAAGAGCATCGAGTACATCACCAACGAGGTCACCTGGGGCTGGTTGGTGCGCGGCATGCACAAGTGGGGCGCCTCGGTGATGATCATCGTGGTGTTCCTGCACATGGCCCGCGTATTCATCTGGGGCGCCTACAAGTACCCGCGTGAGCTCACGTGGGTCACGGGTGCGTTCCTCCTGCTGCTCACCATGTTCATGGGCCTCACCGGCTACCTGCTGGTGTGGGACCAGAAGGCCTACTGGGCCACGGTGGTGGCGGTGAACATCTTCGCCAGCGCCCCCATCCTGGGGCCGTACATCGGCGACATCCTGCGTGCCGGCCCGGAGTTCGGACCCGCCACGCTATCCCGCTTCTATTCCATCCATATGCTCGTGATACCCGGCGCCATCGCCACCTTCATCGGGTTGCACCTGTACTTCATCGTGCGCCTGGGAATCTCCGAGCCACCGTGGTCCAAGCGGAGGCTCCGAATCGAGCGCGATGAGGAGGACGCCCGCCGCGAGGCCGCGCGCGAGCGCGCCAAGGCCCTGCCCGGCGCCGTGAACTACCCGTCCACGTGGCCGGTGGAGGCCAAGGAGTCCGCTCGATGAAGCCGGCCGACAAGAAGGCCTACGACAAGGATTACGCGCAGGCGAAGAAGACCGGCAAGCCGTTCTTCCCCTACGCGATCTTCAAGGACACCATCGTGGCCGGCCTGGTGGTCGTGGCCACGATCATCCTCGCCATCACGGTGCGGGTGGAGGTGGGCGAGCCGGTCAACCCGTCCACCACGGACTTCGTGCCGCGGCCCGAGTGGTACTTCTACTTCGCGTTCGAGCTGCTGAAGATCTTCGCCAACCAGAACGCGCTCACCCCGGTGATCATGGCCACGTTCATGGTCCCGAACATCCTCATCATCCTGCTGGTCATCTGGCCGTTCATCGACCGTGGCCCCGAGCGCCGCATCTGGAAGCGCCCGTTCGCCATGGGGATGATCGTGCTGGTCACGGGCTTCCTCTGCTACACGACCTACCTGGGCGCCAACTCGCCCGGTGGCGTGGGCTCGGGCGGCCTGCCGCTCACCGGCCTGGACGAGGCGGGTACAGCGGGAATGGCGGTGTACATGGCCAACGGCTGCGCCAGTTGCCATATGGTGGCCGGCGTGGGAGCGCCCGGACCGGGTCCGGATCTCACCAACTTCGGCTCGAAGGGCTGGGACACCGCCAAGCAGGTGGCGTGGCTCAAGGCGCCCAACGCGCCCATGCCGTCGTACGCCTCACTGCCGCCGGCGGAGCTGGAATCACTGGCCAATTTCGTCAACGGGCTGGGGACGAAGTACAAGTAGGCCTCCCCGCCACTGTCGAACGGTCTTTCACGGGGTCCCGCATGTGCGGGACCCCGCGTGTTTCCGGGCGAAACGGGTCTACGATCATGCTCGTATGCGGATCTTCCTGGGGGTCACGGGCGCAAGCGGCGCCCTCTACGGGGCTCGGTCCCTCGCGGCGCTCACCGCCGCGGGCCACCACGTGGGCCTGTGCGTGTCGGATGCCGGCGCCCGGGTGATCAGCCACGAGATCCTGGGCGAGGGGCCGCGACCGGCGTCCTACGCCGATGTGGTGGCGCGATTCGCCGACATGTTCGGCAACCCCGAGGGCGCCGTGGACGTGCTCGACGCCGACGACATCGCGTGCTCGTTCGCATCAGGGTCGTCCGGCGCCCGCGCCGCCCTGGTGGCTCCGTGCAGCACCTCCACGCTGGGGCGCATCGCCCACGGCACGGGCGACAACCTCATCCACCGCGTGGCCGAGGTCATGCTGAAGGAGCGCGGTCGCCTGGTGGTGATGCCCCGCGAGACCCCCGTGTCGCTCATCCAGCTGCGCAACATGGTGGCCATCACCGAGGCCGGCGGCGTGGTGCTGCCGGCCGCGCCCGGCTTCTACGCCATGCCGCAGTCCATCGACGACCTGGTGGACTTCGTGGTGGGCAAGGCCCTCGACGTGCTGGGCATCGAGCACGCGCTGTTCGCCCGCTGGGGCCAGCCGCACGTGGCTACCGCCGAGGACGCCCGATGAGCACCGCACCGCCGGTCTACGCGTTCGTGCGCCCCCTGCGCCCCTGGCTCACCCAGTGCGAGGAGATGCTGGGCCGGTTCGCGGGCGGCCACGCGCCGCAGGTCTCCGGCCCGGCCACCGATACCCTGCGGGCGGGCGGCAAGCGGGTGCGCCCGCTCATGGTGTTCTGCTCGTCCGCACGCGACGAGGACGACCGCGCCGCGCTGGTCACCGCCGCCGCGGCGGTGGAGCTGGTGCACATGGCCACGCTGGTGCACGACGACCTCATCGATGGCGCCACCACCCGACGCGGCCTGCCCACCGTGGCGCGCGTCCACGGCGCCACCGCGGCTATCAACGTGGGCGACTTCCTGTTCGCGCGCGCGTTCGCCGAGCTCAGCCGGGTGGGATCACCCGCGGCCGTGGCGGCGCTCGCCGACGCGGCGCTCGACCTGGCCCTGGGCGAGATGGACCAGCAGCGCGCGGCGGGCGACCTGAACCTGGGCGTGGACGCCTACATGGCCCGCTGCCGCCGCAAGACCGGGGCGCTGTTCGCCGTGGCCTGCCGCCTGGGGGGCCTGCTGTCCGGCGCATCCGACGAGGCGCAGCTGCGCCTGGCGTCGTTCGGATCACACGTGGGGGTGGCGTTCCAGATCCTCGACGACATCCTCGACCTGGCCGGGTCGCCCGCGGAGATGGGCAAGCGGCGCGGCACCGACATCCTCAGCGGCACCGTCACCCTGCCGCAGATCCTGGCCATCGCCGAGGAGCCGTCGCTGGGCAACGAGATCGGCCGCGTGGCGGCGGGCGGCGACGGCCTGGACGCCCTGTGCGATCGCCTGGCGGCCCACCCGGGCACCGCGAAGGCACGGCGGCGGGCCCTCGACGAGGTGCAGCGCGCCACCGCGCTGCTCGATGGCGACATCGGCGGCGCCGATGCCGATGCGCTGCGCGAGGTGGCCGCGGGCGCGGTGCAGAGGCTGGCATGACGCGCGAGCAGGCCATCGCGCTGCTGGAGGCCCGTGACCCCATCGCGGCCGCGCAGGGCATCGCCCCGCCGCACGAGGTGGGCTGGCTGCGGGGGCCTGCCGACGGCGAGGGCGTGGCGCAGGTGCGCTACGGCGCCGGCACCACCCCCGCCCAGGTGGCGGACCGGCTCATGGAGATCGCCCGGCAGCCATCGGCGGCGCGGGCCGTGCTGCTGGTGCCAGGCACCGACTCCGGCGACCGCCCGGGGTCGTGGGGCAACGAGGACCTGCTGGTGGCGGCCGTGGCGCGGCGCGTGCTGCCGGACGTGCCCATCCGCCTGTCATGGGACGCCGTCGGCGAGGCCGCATGCCAGGTGGCGGTGGCGTTCGGCGCGGATGAGTGGGTGATCCCGCCGGGGGCCGACGCCGACCCCGATCACCTGGCTGCGGCCCTGGGCGCGCGGGCGGTGGCCCGATGACCGACGCGCTGCGCGTGGGGCGCATCAGCGCCCTCAACATGTTCCCGGTGTACCACCACCTGGAGCGGGCCGGGCTGCCCGGCGTGGCGTTCACCGATGGGCTGCCCGCGGCCCTGAACGCCGGCGTGCTGGACGGCGCGCTCGACGCATCGGCCATGTCCAGCATCGCGTATGCCCGCGCGGCCGACCGCCTGCGGCTGCTGCCCGCGGGCTGCATCGCGTGCGAGGGCGCGGTGGACTCCATCCGCCTGCTCTCGCACGTGCCCATCGACCAGGTGGACCGCGTGGCGGTCACCCCGCACAGCGCCAGCAGCGTCACCCTGCTGCGCGTGCTGCTGGGGCCCCACGTGCCCTTCCGCGTGCTTGCGTCCGACCACGATGCGCCCGCCGCGCTGGCCGACGGCGAGGCCGTCCTGCTCATCGCCGACGCCGCGCTCATCGCGCACCGTGACGGACTGGCGCCCCACTCAATCGACCTGGGCGACCTGTGGCAGCAGCGCACGGGGCTTCCCATGGTGTTCGCCGTGTGGGCGGTGCGCGAGGACGTGGCGCGTGAGCGCCCCGACCAGGTGGCCGTGCTGGCCTCGGCCATCGCCGAGGGGGGCCGTGCCTTCGCGGCCGACCCCGAGGGCATCGCGCGCGCCGCCGCGGAGCGCTTCCCGTTCGACCCGGACTACATCCGCGGGTACCTCGGACGCCTGCGCTACGGCTTCGGCGAGGCCGAGCGCGCCGGGCTGGCGCGGTTCCTCGACCTGGCGCGCCGCGCCGGCGAGCTTCACGACGTACCCGCCCTGGAGGCCCTGGCCGCATGAGCACCGCCACTCCCACCCGGCACCTGGACGTGATCGCGCACCTCGACGCCGGCGGGCGGCTGGATGACGACGGCGCCCGGGCGCTCATCGAGTCGCGCGACGTGGTGGCCGTGGCCGCCGCGGCGCGGCGCGCGCGCGACCGCGTGACCGACCCGCACGAGGTCACGTTCGTCATCGACCGCAACGTCAACTACACCAACTTCTGCGTCACCGACTGCGACTTCTGCGCCTTCTACCGCCACCCGCGCGATCCCGGGGGCTACGTGCTGAGCAAGCCCGTGATCTTCCGCAAGATCGAGGAGACCCTCGACCTGGGCGGCACGGCCCTGCTCATGCAGGGCGGGCACCACCCCAACCTTCGCATCGAGTGGTACGAGGACCTCTTCTCGGACATCACCCGGCGCTACCCCATCCACCTGCACGCGCTGTCGCCCAGCGAGGTGCTGCACATCGCGCACTACTCCAAGCTGGACGTGGGCGAGGTGCTGGACCGCCTCATCGCGGCGGGCCTTGGATCCATCCCGGGTGGTGGCGCCGAGATCCTGGTGGACCGCGTGCGCGACATCATCGCGCCGCGCAAGACCACCACTGCCGAGTGGCTGGGGGTCATGCGCGAGGCGCACCTGCGCGGGCTGCGAAGCAGCGCCACGATGATGTACGGCACGGTGGACTCGGTAGACGACCGCATCGAGCACCTGCGCGTGCTGCGGGAGCTGCAGGACGAGACCGGGGGCTTCACGGCCTTCGCCTGCTGGTCGTACCAGCCCGGCGGCTGCTCGGCGCGCGGCGACGACCACCTGGGCACCACGGCCGCCGACTACCTCATGATGAATGCCGTGGCGCGGCTGTACCTCGACAACATCGCGCACATGCAGTCGTCATGGGTCACCCAGGGCCTGCGCATCGGCATGCTGGCGCTGGAGGCCGGGTGCGACGACATGGGGTCCATCATGATCGAGGAGAACGTGGTGCGCGCCGCAGGCACGGCCTTCACGCTGGACACCCCGCGCATGGTGGAGGCCATCGAGGCCACCGGGCGCCGCGCCGTGCAGCGCGACACCTTCTACCGCGTGGTGCGCCGCTTCTAGGGCGTGGTCACCGGCAGGCCCGCCTGGTACCAGGCGACGATGCCGCCCTCCAGGTTGGCGATGTCGGTGAAGCCCTCGTTGGCCTCGAGGTGCTCGCACACGCTGCCCGACCGGGCGCCGCTGTGGCAGATGAACACCACGGTGCGGTCGCGCGGCACCTCGCCCAGGCGGGCGAGCAGCTCACCGATGGGGATGTGCACGGCGCCGGGCACCGACGCCTGCGCCAGCTCATCGGGCTCGCGCACGTCGATGATGACGGCGGTGCCGGCATCCACGGCGGCCTTTGCCTGCTGGGGAGTCATTGCCTTCATGCCCGAAACCTAGATGACCCCGGCGCCCACTTCGTCGGCCACGCGGTCGGCCTCGAACGACGAGCGCACCAGAGGGCCGGCCTCCACGTGCGCCAGGCCCAGCGACTGCCCCAGCGCGGCCAGCGCCGGGTACTCGGCCGGGGCGTAGAAGCGCTCCACCGGAAGGTGGTCCGGCGAGGGGCTCAGGTACTGGCCCACGGTCACCACCTCGCACCCCGACGCCGCCAGGTCGGAGAACACCTGCGCCACCTCGGGGAGATCCTCGCCCAGCCCCACCATGATGCCGCTCTTGGTGGGCAGCCCCGCGGCACGGGATCGCTCCAGCAGCTCGAGCGTGCGCTCGTACCGCGCGCCGGGGCGCACGCGCCGGTACAGGCGCGGCACGGTCTCGGTGTTGTGGTTGAGCACGTCGGGGCGGGCCTCCAGCACGATGTCGAGCGCCTCCCAGTTACCGCGGAAGTCGGGGATGAGCACCTCCACCCGGGCATCGGGAAGCCGCTCGCGCAGCGCGCGGATGACCGCGGCGAAGTGCGCGGCGCCGCCGTCGGGCTGGTCATCGCGCGCAACGGCCGTGACCACCACGTAGCGCAGGCCCATGGCCGCGGCGGCGTCGGCCAGTCTCTCCGGCTCGCGCGGGTCGGGCGGCAGCATGGGCTTGCCCGAGGTCACGTCGCAGAATCGGCAGCCGCGCGTGCAGGTCTCGCCGGCGATCATGAAGGTGGCCGTGCCGCGCGTCCAGCAGCGCTGGATGTTGGGGCACGAGGCCTCCTCGCACACGGTGACCAGGCTCTCCTGGCGCATCAGCGACTTCAGCTGCACGTAGCCCGGACCGAATGAGCCCTTCTCCACCACCCACCGCGGCAGCCTGCCGCCGTCCACCAGCTGCCTGAGCTCATCGGGGCTCACGTCCACGGGCTCCAGGGCGTCCGGCGGGCCGTCGCCCACCAGCACGCCGCCGACGATCACATCGGGCACCGCACCGCGCTCGCGGGCCACGCGCACGCGGGCCAGCAGGTCGTCGGCCGGATCCGCATCCACGCGGAACGCGCGCTGCAACTGCTCGTTGGCCGGGTTCGCCGCCACGCCCGTCAGGGTAGCCCAGCGCGCATCGACGGGGGGCGCATCGGGTAGCGTGCCCGCCGATGGTGCTCTCCGACCGCACGATCCGCGAGCAGATCGCCGCCGGGCGACTGCTCATCGATCCCTTCGACGACGCGCTGCTGCAGCCGTCTTCGGTGGACCTGCGGGTGGACGGGGCCTTCCGGGTGTTCCGGAACAACCGCCAGCCGTTCATCGACCCGCGCGAGCCGGAGGCCGACCTCACCGAGGTGGTCACGGTCGCCGAGGACGAGCCGTTCATCCTGCACCCCGGCGAGTTCGTGCTGGGCTCCACGCTGGAGCGCGTGGGCATCCCCGACGACCTGGTGGCGCGGCTCGAGGGCAAGTCCAGCCTGGGGCGCCTGGGCCTGCTCATCCACTCCACCGCGGGCTACATCGACCCCGGGTTCGAGGGGCAGATCACGCTCGAGTTCTCCAACGTCGCCAGCCTGCCCATCGCCATCCACGCGGGCATGCGCATCGGCCAGATCTCGTTCCTGCAGATGACCACGCCCGTGGACCGCCCCTACCAGGGCAAGTACCAGGGCCAGGCGGGGCCCACGTCCAGCCGCGCGCACCGCGACTTCGAGGCCGACGCCGCCCGCGGCGGCGCCTAGTACCGCCTGCGCAGGCGCCGGGTGCTGTAGCGGCGCTCGGCGAACATCCCGCCCACCGCGGCGGCCAGCAGGGAGCCCGCGGCGATGAGCAGGGCGGCCCCGTCGCTGCCCGGGGCGAACTCGGGGTCCGATGGGCCGCCGGATGCCGCCACGATGGCCAGCACGATGCAGATGACCCCCCACAGGGCCCAGCCGAAGGCCCATGCCGCGGTGGCGGTGAGCGCGCGGCGGTCGAGCGTGCGCACGCCCGACAGGAACCCGCCCAGCAGGAACGCGCCGATGATGGCCACGGCGCGTACCCACACGGGTGCCCCGGCCGAGGCGGCCAGGCCGATCGTCCCTACCAGGCCGCCCCATCCGACCGCCATGGGCTCGAGCCCCACCGCCTCACCCCCCGCCGTGTCGCCGATTGACGCGCCCATGCTAACGTCGTCGCAATCGGTTCCCCGCCCGGGAACCGCGACCACGAGGTATCCCCATGCCGTTCGGCATCGGCCCGCTGGAACTGATCATCGTACTGGCCATCATCCTGCTGGCCTTCGGAGCCAAGCGCCTGCCGGAGATCGGCAAGAGCCTGGGCACCGGCATGCGCGAGTTCAAGAAGGGCGTCACGGATGACAAGGCGGCCGAGGAGCAGGTGACGGCCAGCCAGTCGTCCGACCCCGCGCTCCCCACCAAGACCGACGAGACCACTCCCGCCGCCTAGCAGCGGGTTGCCCTCCGCCCTCATCCGGGCGGAGTGGGTGCTCCCCGTGGAGGGCCCCGTCGTGCAGGGCGGGGGGGTCCTGGTGCAGGACGGGGCCATCGTGGCCGTGGGACGCGAACGCGACCTGCCGCCATGCGACGGCGTGCCGGTCACCGACCTGGGCGGCGCCATCCTCATCCCCGGCCTGGTGGATGCCCATTGCCACCTGGAGTGGGGGCTCATGGGGGGGCTCGTGCCTGACGCCGGGTTCGGCGACTGGCTGGGGGCGTTCATCCACCGCACGGCGGGGGTCACACCGGCCGATCGCGAGCAGGCGGCCCGCTGGGCGGCGCTCACGGCGCTCCGGCGGGGCACCACCACGCTGGCCGACTCCGGCCCCAGCGGATTCGCGGCACCGGCAGCCGGCCAGGCCGGCCTGCGCGCCGTGGTGCACATGGAGATCTTCGGCCGCGACACCGGGCACGACGCCCGCGAGAAGGTGGCGCGCCACGGCGAGGCGCTGCTCGAGGCGCGCGAGCAGGCCGGCCCCCGGGTGCGCATGGGGGCGTCGCCGCACTCGCCCTACACCGTGGGGCCCGAGCTGTGGAGCGAGGTGCTTGCCGACCCCATCCTGGGCGCCGCGCCCCTTGCGGCCCACGTGGCCGAGAGCCCGGACGAGGTGCTGCTGCTCGACCAGCAGGTGGGCCCACTGGTGGAGGCCATCACCTCGGTGGGCCGTGACCCCGCGCGGTGGCCCGGAGGGGGCCCGGGCGTGGTGTCGCGGCTGGAGGCCGCCGGGGCGCTGGCCCCCGGGCTGGTGGCCGCGCACTGCGTGCAGGTGGACGAGGACGACGCCGCGCTGCTGGCGGCCCGCGACGTGCGGGTGGCGCACTGCCCGCACTCGAACGCGCGGCTGCAGTGCGGCGACGCGCCCGTGGAGGTGCTGCAGGCGCTGGGGGTGGCCGTGGGCCTTGGCACCGACAGCCCTGCCAGCGCCGGGGCCTACGACCTGCGTGACGAGGCCCGGTGGGCGGCCGAGGGCGTGGCGCGGCGCGGCGGCACGCCCCTGGCGGCCGACATGCTGGCGATGGCCACCATCGGATCGGCCACGGTCCTGGGCATGCAGGGCGAGGTGGGATCGCTGGTCCCGGGGAAGCGGGCCGACATGGTGGCCATCCGGCCGTTCGAGGGGGCGCCCGTGGAGGCCGACCCGTCGCTCGTGGCGCTGGACCCGCGCTCCCGCATCGCGGCCTCATGGGTGGACGGCGAGCTGGTGCTGGGGCCGGACGGGCCCGTGCTCCTGGACGCCGGTGCCATCGAGGCCGATGCCGCGGAGGCCCGGGCCCGGATCATGTAGCGTCGCCGCGTGCTGTTCGACGGCAGGCATCACAAGAAGGTCATCAAGGCGATCGCCATCGTCACCGTCATCGTCTTCGCGGGTTTCGGCTTGGTGGTGGGCGGAATGGCGGTGGGCGGGGGATGCGCGGCAGCCGACCCGCTGGTGCAGGCCGTGGACGACGCCCAGGAGCGCGTCACCACCGCGCAGGCCAACCTCTCCTCCGCGCAGGCGGCGGCCAAGGCATCACCGAAGAGCGCCACCGCGAAGGCCGACCTGGCCCAGGCGCGCACCGACGTCGGGATCGCGCTGTCGTCGCTGGCCCAGGCACGCCTTGCCGTGTCGGGCACCGACCCTCAGGCCCTGGCCGATGCCCAGGCGGCCGCCAAGAGCGCGCCGGGCGACCAGGACGTGGTGCTGGGGCTGATCACGATCGCCACCTCGCAGAACAACCCGTCCTCCGCGCTGCCCGCGGTGGCCGCCTACACGCGCATCAACCCCCGAGACGCGCAGATGTACGCCTACTGGGGCCAGCTGGCCGAGCAGGCGGGGCAGCGCAACCAGGCCATCCTGGCCTACCAGCGGTTCCTGGACCTGGCCCCGCAGGACACCGTGGCCCCCGATATCCGACAGCGCCTGGCCGAGCTCACGAAGCAGGGCTCCTCGGCAGGCTGAACCCCTTCCCCCCGCCGCCTGCCCGGTGCTAGCGTGCCCGCGGGCCGTTAGCTCAGCTGGTAGAGCAGGGGACTCTTAATCCCAAGGTCGCAGGTTCGATCCCTGCACGGCCCATCGATCACCCCCCGCGCGTTCCCGCCGACCCCGCCGGCGCTCCCGCCGCATGTATGTCCTGCTCCTAGCGGACAATCGGTAGTCACCGCTTTCACGCTCCGTGCGGGGGCATGGGGTTGCGGCTCCCCCCCGAATGGATAGGCTCTCCGATCCCGTCACCGCCCGGGAGGCCTCCTGCCCCGCCGCACCGCACTCACCGTGGCTCTCGTGGCCACGTGCATCACCGCAATCGCAGCCACCGCCATGGGCGCCATGCCCGGGACCCTGCCCGTGCGGTCGCCCGTGTCGGCGGCCCCCGCGAACACGCCCGCTGTGGCTCGACCCGGCACGCTGCCGCGGCGCATCACGCAGGCCAGCGCCTACAGCGCGTGGGACGAGGGCAACTTCTGCCCGGGGCATCCACAGACGCGGAAGATGGACCTGACCGTGGGCAGCGACCTGGTGCCGTGCGGCGCCCACATCCGCATCTGCCTTCCCAATGGCAGGCGGTGCGTGGTGGCGCAGCGCCGTGACTGGGGGCCCGGCCTCACGAAGAAGCGGCGGCTCGACCTGAACCTGGGAGTCGTCCGCGCGCTGGGGTACCGCTCGCTCTACCACTGGGGCGTGCGGACCGTACGGTGGGAACCGGCCAGGGGACCGTCACGAAGGGCCGCATTCACCCCCTGAACCGGGCGGGGTGGGGCGGCGTCGGCCAGACTGCCTCCCCGTGAACGTCCCTCTCTGGGCATGGATTGCGCTGGTTGCCGGCACGGTCATCGTGATCGCGGTCGACCTGCTGTTCATCTCCAAGGCCAACCGCGAGATGGGCCTTCGCACGGCCCTCATCTGGACCGGCATCTGGATAAGCCTGGGGCTCGTGTTCGCCGTGGTGGTGGGCGTGGCGTTCGACAGCCGGTATGCCACCGAGTACCTGTCGGGGTTCCTGCTGGAGTACTCGCTGTCGATGGACAACGTGTTCGTGTTCATCGTGCTGTTCGCGTTCTTCGCCGTGCCCCCCGCCGCCAAGTTGCGGGTGCTCACCATCGGCATCCTCATCGCGCTGGGCCTGCGCCTGATCGCCATCCTCGTGGGCGGCGTGGTCATCGCAAAGGCCGAGTGGGTGCTGTACCTGTTCGGGGCCTTCCTGCTGTACACCGCGTGGAAGCTGATCCGCCACGTGGATGAGCCCGCCGACCCCGAGAAGTCGGCAATCCTCAAGCTCATCAAGCGGCGCCTGCCGATGACCGGTACCTATGACGGCCAGAAGTTCCGCGTGAAGGTGGACGGCAAGTGGATGTACACCACCCTCACCGTGGTGCTGGTGATGCTGGCCGGTACCGACATCGTGTTCGCGCTCGACTCCATCCCGGCGGCCTTCGGGGTCACGCGCGAGCCGTTCCTGGTGTTCGCGGTGAACGCCTTCGCCCTCATGGGCCTGCGATCGCTGTTCTTCGTGCTGGAGGGCCTGGTGGACCGCTTCCCGTACCTGTCGTACGGGCTGGCCATCGTGCTGGCGTTCGTGGGCGCCAAGATGCTGGTGAAGGACTTCTGGCACTCGCCCATCTGGCTGTCGCTCACGGTCATCGTGGTGGTGCTGGGCACCAGCATCATCTACAGCTGGATCAAGACCAAGCCGCCGCGGATGGCCTGACACAAGCCCCACGCCCCCGGAGGCCTGCACCGTGACCACACCGCAGCATCGCGCGGCACTCGGCGGTACGGGGTGCGTGATCCTCGGGGCAGGACTCGCGGGCCTCTCCCTTGCCGATGCGCTGCTCACGCGCGGAGTCACGTCCCCGATCACCCTGATCGACGTCCGGGAGGAGTTCCCGGACGATCGCACGTGGTGCTTCTGGGATGTCCACCCGCATCCCTACCGCCACCTCGTGAGCCACCGGTGGGCGTGCTGGTCGTTCAGCGGCCACGGGGCCACCCACCGCCAGCGGTCGGCGTCGGCACCCTATTGCCACCTGCCGGCACGCCGCTTCTATGAGGACGTGCTGAGCAGGCTGAGCGCCGCCCCGAACTGCACGCTGGTCCTGGGCACGACGGTGCAGGACGTGAGAGGCCAACCCGGAACCGTGCGGGTGCGCACGTCCGCGGGCGAGGTGACCGCTGCCCACTGCTTCGACGCCCTTGCGACCGCCGGCCCCACGTGGGCGCGCCTGGGGCCGGCGACCGGGGAGCAGCAGCTCAGCCAGAGGTTCCTTGGGTGGTTCGTCCGGGCGCCAAGGCCCGTTTTCGACCCCTCGTGCATGACCCTCATGGACTTCGACGTCACCCCCAACGGCGAGCTGCGATTCATGTATGTGCTCCCCTTCAGCACCACATCAGCGCTCGTCGAGGACACCTCGATCGGCTTCCACGGCGTTCCCGCCGATGCCAGCCGGGATGAGATCCGGCGCTACCTGGGGGCACGCTTCGGACTGCACGAGGTGGAGGTGCTGCGCGAGGAGGAATCGGTCCTGCCCATGGTGTCGGCGCGCCCGCCACGCGGAGATGCCGCGGCACCCGTGATCGCAGTGGGCAATGCTGCGGGCGCCGTGCGCCCGTCGAGTGGCTATGCCTTCATCCGCACGCAGCGCCACGTCGCGCGCCTGGCGGACGCGTTCGCGCGCGGGCGACCCGGGCCCGTGCCGGTGGAGCGCCCCCGCGAGGCGCGCCTTGACGCGGTGTTCCTCGAGGCCCTCCGCGACGACCCGCCCGGGTTCGCGAACCATCTCCTCTCGCTCGGTCGGCGCATGCCGGGTGACCGCTTCGCCCGCTTCATGATGGACGCGGCGTCGCCTGCCGACGTGCTGGCGATGGTCGCCGCGCTGCCCAAGGGGCCGTTCGCGCGAGCGGCCGCACGGTCCATCGCCACCGGACGCATGCCGTGACCTCGTTGCACCGCAGGTGGGCCGTTCCCACGTACGGGGCGCTGGTGGCCACGGCCGCGCTCGCCGTGGCCGCGCCCGGGCTGGCCGAGCAGCTCCAGTGGGTGCCCCTGCTGCTCTCGCTCCTGCTCTTCGGGATGGCGCACGGCGCCGTGGACCATCGCGTGCCCGGCCGACTGCTGCGCCGCGCGCTCACGCGTCGCGAGTACGGCGCGCTCATCACGGCCTACGCCCTGGCGAGCATCACCCTCATGGCGCTCTGGTGGGTGGCACCCGTGCTCGCGCTCGTGCTGTTCCTGGTGGTCGCCATGCTCCACTGGGGTGACGGCGACCTCTGGTTCTGCGAGCGGGTGAACGGTCGATCCGCACCTCGCTCCGGAGCCTCGCTCGTGGCGTTCGTGCTGGCACGTGGCCTGCTGCCCATCGGGCTGCCGATACTGGCGCACCCCGACACCGTGCTCCCCGTATTCGATGACATCGTCGGGTTGTTCGGCTACGAAGCGCCCCTCGTCCTGAGCACGCCGCAACGCGTGGCCGGGCTGTGCGTGGTTGGCGCCGTGGTGGTGGCCGCCGCCATCTTCAGCATTCGCGACAACCGGGGGCTCGCGGTACGCGCCACCACCATCGACATCGGCGAGATGGCACTGCTCACGGCGTTCTTCCTCGTGACCCAGCCGGTGTTCGCCGTCGGGGTCTACTTCCTGGCGTGGCACTCACCGCGTCACATCCTGCGCCTGATGATGTCCGACCCGCGCCAGCGGGCGCTGGTGGACTCGGGCCGGGGAGGTGCCGCGCTCATCACCTTCCACCGGGAGGCGCTGCTGTTCACGGTGATACCCCTGCTCGGCATCGCCGCGATCGCGGTGATGCTGGCCGTGACGGGTGCGTCGGAGATCGCGGCGATAAGCCTTGCGGCGATCGCCGCCCTCACGTATCCGCACGCCGTCACGGTGGCCTGGATGGACCGCCGTCAGGGGGTGTGGCGCGCGCCGCAATCCGACCCGCCGGACCGGGTCACGACCACAGGGCAGGGCGGGTGAGCGCGAGCGCCACGAGCCGGGCCTTGCGCGATCGCGACACCACCGCGCGGCGTCGCGTGGCCCCGTAGCCCTCGCGTTCGATCTCCCGCAGGATCTCCCGGTACATCACGGCCGCCGCTGCGATGGCACGGCCCCCGTTGCGCAGCATCGGCACTCCGGCGAGCCCGTCGTCGTACATGGCGTCGGCCCGGGCGATCTGCTCGCGGTAGAGGGCCGTGCGGTCCCGGTGCGTGGCGAGGTCGGCCACGCCGAAGCGCTCGAGTGTCTCGCGGGGCAGGTACACCCGCCCGTTGGCCAGGTCCTCATCGACATCCCGCAGGATGTTGGTGCGCTGCATTGCGCAGCCGAGGGCATCTGCAGCATCCCACGCCGCGTCGTCGCGCACCCCGAGGATCGACGCCATCATCTGGCCGACGGAACCGGCCACGCGCGAGCAGTAGAGGTCGAGGTCGTCCTCGGTGCGGATGTCGGGGCCGGCGAGGTCGTCGCGCATGCCCTGGGCGAAGGCGGCGAGCGCCGATGGCGGCAGGGGATGGCGGTGCGAGAGGTCCTCAAGGATGGCGGTCTCGCGGCTGGTGACCTCGCCATCCCCGATCCACGCCTCGAGCGCATCGACAGCGTCGAGGGCCCCGGGGTCATCCTCGTCCACGAGGTCGTCGAGGGTGCGGAGCACCAGATAGAGCAGCACCACGTCGTCCCGCACATCGGAGGGAAGGAGGCGCGTAGCCACGGAGAACGTCCGCGCCACGTTCTGCATCACCTTCTCGGCCTCGTGCAGGTACCCGGCGTCGAGCGGCGGAGGCGAGAGGGTGGTCATGCCAGCACCCCGATGTCGCGCGCCACGAGCCCGGCAGCCACCTCAGCGCCCAGCAGGACGCCGGGCACGCCTGCCCCCGGATGGGCGCCCGCCCCCACGTGGTAGAGGCCGCGCACGGTGCGGTCACGATTGGGCTGGCGGAAGTACGCCGACCGGGTGAGCAGCGGCTCCGTCGAGAACGCCGTTCCCTCGTCGGCGTCATAGCGCGACTGGAAGTCGAGCGGCGTCATCCGGTGCTCTACCGTGATGGACGAGCGCAGCCCGCCGAGACCGGCGTCTTCCTCCAGGTAGCGCAGCACCTTGTCGCGCCAGGCATCGCCGATGGAGTCCCAGTCGTCCCCCGACGCCAGGTTGGGAACCGGCAGCAGCACGGCGAGGGAGTCGCATCCGGGGGGCGCCATCGATGCGTCAGTGCGCGCGGGCACGTGCAGGTAGAGCGAGAGGTCCTGCGGAAGCACGCGCCGATGCGTGACGTCGTCGAGGAACCTCCTGTACCCATCGCCGACGACGAGCGTGTGGTGGAGGAGCTCGGGCCATTGCCGGTCGGTGCCCAGGTAAAGCAGGAAGCAGGACATGCCGTTGCGCGGGCCGCGGAACCTCCACGGGATGCTGTCGGGCGCGCCCCGCAACAGGCGCGCGCGGGTGCGCACCGGGTCGGCGTCAGAGATGACGATGTCAGCGGGGATCACCTCGCCGTCGGCCAGGCGCACCCCCACGGCGCGCCCGTTGCGGGCAAGGATCTCGTCCACATCGGCGTTGCACCGCACCCGGCCGCCGGCATCCTCGATGGCGCGCACCATGGCCTGCACGATCGAGTACATCCCCCCCATCGCGTACCAGACGCCATCGGCGACCTGCAGGTACGCGAGCGCCGCATACACGGCCGGCACCCGGAACGGATCGCCACCGATGTACAGCGAGTGGAAGCTCATGGCCTGGAAGACGTGCTCTTCGCTGAAGAACTTCCGGCAGAAGCCCGACAGGTTGCGCGCGGCGTCGAGGCGCAGCATCGTCGGGAGGAGCCGCGCGAATGGAGCCGGGCCCTCGAAGGCCCGGCGTCCGGCGGCCAGGACGGCCTCCTCGTGGATGAGCCGTGAGGCCTCGAGGAAGTCCGGGTAGCGCGCGGCATCGCTGCCCGAGAGCGGACGGATCTCGTCCTGCATCTCACGAACGCCCCGGCGAAAGTCGATGCGGGTGCCGTCGTGCGGCCAATCGATGCGGTACAGCGGGTCGAGCTCGACCAGGTCGACCTCGTCGTGGAAGTCACGTCCCAGGAGCGCGAAGAGCTCCTCGAACACCCAGGGCATCGTCACGAGGCTCGGTCCCATGTCCCAGGTGAAGCCCTGGTCCTGCAGCCTGCAGGCCCTGCCACCGGGCGTGGGCCCGCGGTCCACGACCGTCACGTCGAGGCCCGCGGCTGCAAGGCGCATCGCCACGCCCAGGCCCCCGAAGCCCGCGCCCACCACGACGGCCCGGCGACGCGCGGGACCACGCCGTGCGGGTGCATGCGCGGCAGAACCCATATGCGGTGAAGTCGTCACGTGATCCCCGGGGAGATAGGAGGGCTCGAGCGGGATTGGTGCCCTTCCCTGCCCGCCCACCGCGCGAGGCGGCGGGCGGGCAGGGCGGGTGTCCTGCGCCTAGACGGCGTTGGGACGCGCGGCCTCGAGCACCTTCCGGTTGGAAAGCAGCAGGAAGCCGAAGCCGACCTTGGCGATGAGGTCGATGATGGCGAATGTCGCCACCTCGCCCGTGAGGCCGATGACGTTGAAGCCCTCGGTCCCCAGCA